>JBBSGQ010000001.1:0-36168 GCA_038253965.1 Acidimicrobiales bacterium
GACGTCGAACCTCGCGGGCGAACCGAGAGACTTCTTCAAGCCGGAGTTCATCAACCGTGTGGACGACATCATCCGCTTCCGGTCACTCACCGAGACGGATCTGGAACGAATCGTCGAGATCCAGCTGAGCGGGCTGCGCAGGCGGTTGGGGGAGCGCCGGATCAGCCTGCAGGTCACCGGCGCAGCCGAACAGGTCCTGGCCCGGGAGGGGTTCGACCCGTCCTACGGCGCTCGTCCGCTCAAGCGGGTGATCCAACGTGAGATCGGCGATCGCCTCGCCGTTCTGGTGCTGGAGGGCAAAGCATCCGACGGGTCCACGGTCACCGTCGACGCCACCGCCGAGGGCGAGATCACCATCTCCGTCTGACCCCAATCCGAACATGCGGTGCAGGCGGTCCCGAACGGGACGACCTGCACCCGAAGGTCGCCCTGCAGGATGACGCCACCCGCATGGAGGGGGGTGCCACCATGCGCGGCGCTGGCCGCCTGGCACCATCGCTGCCGAAACGCCGGTCCCGTACCGTACTGATCGATGTCCCATCGGTGTGCGGGCTGATGACTGGCGGTCTCTACCTGGCGCGCCGGACCGCCGCGCACCGCTGGGGTTCGCTGCTCGCCCTTGGCTGCCTCCTCGCGGTTGGGTTCGGGATCGCATCGGCCAGTCTCGATGCCTCGGAGCGCACCCGGACCGCTTACGGGCGGTACCTGGAGCACGCCGAGGTCGGGGATCTGGTGATCAACCCGAGCCTGTTGACCTCCGACGTCGACAAAGCCCTGCGCCACCTGCCGGGGGTCACCGACGTCCACACCGACAACCTCCTCCTCGCCACGTTCGACGAGGGTGCACCTCGCGCCGCTGGCACGTTGGACAGCGCGAGCGAGTCGGTCAGGGGCTCCATCGACGGGCGGTACCGGCAGGTCGACCGGCCGGCAGTGTCTGTCGGGCGCCTGCCGACCGGCCGCCGTGAGGCGTTTCTCAGCAAGGAGGTGGCCAACAGGCTGAGGGTGCAGGTCGGCGACGAGCTGCCCATCGCCTTCTGGACCAGTGCGGAAACGCTCGGGGCGCCTGATGTCCGCGTCAAGCCCATCGGAGTCGAGCACTTGCGGGTTGTCGGCATCGGCACCCTCGCCGACGAGTTCCTCCCGGATGAGCTCTACCCTCGTTTCCAGGTGATCGTCAGCGGCGACGTCGCTGTTCGCTACAGCTGTGTTCCTGACAACCCCGGCCGGGACGCAACGATGGCCGAGGCGTTGGCCGCGCTGTTTCCCGAACGCTGCGCGATTCAATACCGCTATTACTCCCTGCATCTGGCCAAGCACGGAACGGGGGTCGGCAAGGTCGTAGCGCGCTTCTCGTCGGACGCCGCGAAGCTCAACGACGAGCTGCCGGCCGTGGCCCGCAAGCAGGGCATCGGGTACTACGCCATCCCGACGACCACACACGATGAGGCGGCTCGAGTTGCCCGGTCCCTCCGGCCCACCGTGGCGGTCGTCGCCCTCTTCGGCGCAGCCGCTGCGGTGGCAACCCTCGTCGTGGTCTCCCTGGCGTTCGCCCGCCTGCTCCGCCGCTCTCGCGCCGACAGCGAGGTGTGGGAGCAACTCGGCGCGCCGAGGTCGACCCGATTCATGGGCGTGGTCCTGCCGTACATGGCCATGGTGCCCTTGAGCCTGGCCGTTGGCACACTCATCGCCTACGGGCTCTCGGGCCTCGGTCCTTTCGGCGTGGCGCGCGCGATCGAGCCTTCTCCCGGGCTTCGCCTGGATCCCGCCATCGTCGGGCTGTCGTTGGTCGCCGCCGGTGGGCTGATCATCTGTCTCTTCTCCGCCCTTGCATGGCAGGCAGTTCGGACGCCGTCGGCTCAACCCCTGCCTGCGGTGAGGAGGCGTCTCTCGAGTGGGCTTCTCCGCGTCGCTCCGCTCTCGGCGGCCGAGGGTTTCACTGCGGCCACCGACCGGCGCCGCGACGCCGGTGGCCGGCTCGGTATCGCCAGCGCCGCCGCGGCGATCGCTGCCCTGACCGCGGCGCTCGTCTTCGGCAGCAATCTCGGATCGCTGCTCGCCGAGCCCGGTCGGTTCGGCTGGCCGTGGGATGCCGCAGCGGTGGTCAACTACGGGTACGGCGGAACCAACGTCAAGGCAGTAGCCGCCGACCTCGACGGTCGTCGCGACGTCGTGTCTTGGGGCGCAGCAGCTGTCACCTCGGAGGTGACCGTCGCCGGACGGTCGGTCCCCGGCTTCGTCGCGCTCAGCCGCCAGTCCACCCTCCCCCTGCCCGTGCTCGACGGACGGTTCCCGCGCCATGCCACCGAGATCGCGTTGGGTCGGCGGACTGCGGCCGATCTGCATCTCGGTGTCGGAGACAGGACGAGGATCGCTGGGCGCTTCGGCGCCCATGAGGTCACCGTCAGCGGCCTCGTCGTGCTGCCCTCCTTCGGGCCCGTCCTCGCTGACCGCGCCGGCCTGGGCATCGGCGCCCTGTACCCCGCATCGATCGTTCCGACCGCTGGTGCTTCCGGTTCCGAAGAGAACGTCAGCGACGAACCGGGAAGCGATGCAAGCTTCATCGCGGTCCGTCTGGCGAGCGGTTCGAAGGGAGCAAGGAAGCTGTGGGCGGGCCTCGGTCCTCGCATCCGTCGATGGACCTCCGACAATGCTCGGCCCTTCACCTACGACTCGCCGGTTCGGTCGCCGGAGATCGTCAACGTGCAGAGCATGCGTCGTGGACCGATCGCCGTTGCGGCAGCGTTGGCGGTAACGGTCGTCGCGGGGATGGCGTTGTCGCTCGCCCTGTCAGTTCGAGCCCGCCGGCGGCACCTCGCGCTGCTCCGCGTCTTCGGCTTCACCGGCCGACAGGTGCGACGCTGCGTACGGTGGCAGGCGGTCACGACCATCGTGTTGGGAGCAGCGATCGGGCTGGCACCGGGCGCCGCTGTCGGCCGCTTCGCCTGGGGTCGTTTCGCCCGTGACCTCGGTGTCGATCCTGCGCCGTCGGTGCCGGTGCTGGTTCTGCTGGCCTTGGTGATGGCTGCAGTCGGGGTCGGGATCCTGGTGAGCGTCCTTCCGGCCGTCACTGCCAGCCGTTACCAGCCGGCCACCACGCTTCGCCAGGAGTGAGCTCGTCCGCGCCGCCTCCGTCAATCCTCGCCCGATCGCTCCCGACGGATCTTCTCGACGAGGTGGCTCGGGACGATGTCGTAGTGATCGTGACGGGCCGTGTAGCGGCCCCGGCCCCCGGTCAGGGAGCGCAGGTCGATCGGGTACCGCAGGAGCTCCGATGCTGGCACCAACGCGGTGATCGCCTGTTCGCCGGTACCGACCGGTCGGGCGCCCTGCACGCGCCCGCGCCGGCCGTTGAGGTCGCCCATCACGTCACCCTGCTGCGTGGTCGGGACGACGACGATGACCTGGGAGACCGGCTCGAGCAGGACGGGACCGGCCTTGGCCAGCGCGGCTCGTATCGCGAGCCGCCCCGCAGCCCGGAACGCCATCTCTGACGAGTCGACAGAGTGCTCCTTGCCGTCGTAGAGCTCGACGCGGAGGTCGACCACCGGGTAGCCGTAGACGCCACCCGAGGTCATCGCTTCCTCCACGCCTCTTTGCACGGCCGGGACGTAGGCCCGAGAGATCGCGCCGCCGACGATCTTGTCGACGTACTCGAAGCCTTCGCCTCTCGGCCGGGGCGCAACCCGTATCGAGCAGACAGCGAACTGGCCGTGGCCGCCGGACTGCTTCTTGTGGCGCCCTTCAGCCTCGGCGGTGCTGGTGATGGTCTCGCGGTACGCGATCAGAACATCCTCGGTGTCGACTGCTACTCCGAACTTGCGTTGCAACTTGTCGAACGCCACAGCAAGGTGCGTCTCCCCGATGCCGCGCAGGATCGTCTGGTGGGTCTCGTCGTTGCGATGGACGGCGAGCGCTGGGTCCTCGTCGAGCAGGCGGGGCAGGGCGTTGGCCAACTTGTCGTCATCGCTCTGGGTGCGCGCGGTGATCGCCACTCCGAGCAGGGGCTCGGGAAACTCGATCGGAGGGACCGTGACGGGAGTGCCTTTCGGTGCCAGCGTGTCGCCTGTCGCAGTCGCCGACAGTTTCGACACGGCTCCGATGTCGCCCGCCACGACCTCTCTCGTCGGCTCCTGGCTTCGGCCCCGCAAGGTGAAGAGCCCGTGGAGTCGTTCGTCGGTCCCGGATCGCGTGTTCACGAGGTGATCGTCGGCGCGGATCGTTCCGGAGAGAACCTTGAACTGCGTCACATGACCGACGAACTGGTCGGCGATGGTCTTGAACACGAGGGCTAGGGGTTGCCCCGTCGGATCCGGTTTCACCGGGCTCGTGCTATCGCCGGCCGCCACCTCCACCGGCGGACGGTCGAGCGGAGACGGTCCGATCTCGCACAGGAAATCAGCCAGTCGGTCGATGCCGATCTCGGCGGTCGCCGAGCCACACACGACAGGGAAGACAGATGCCTCGTCGACTCCGACCGCCAGCGTGGCCTCCAGCTGCTCCAACGATGGCATGTCACCGTCGAGGTAACGCTCCATCAGATCGTCGTCGCCGACAACGATCCCCTCGACGAGGTTTTCGTGTACCTGGTGCTCGAGGGCTTCCATGTCGTCGGGGATCTCGCCGCGTGTTGCTTTGCCCTGGTCATAGAGCCACGCGGTATCGGTGAGCAGGTCGGCCACGCCGCGAAAGGCAGCCTCGGCGCCGATCGGCAGCTCGAGCGGCGCCACCCCCGCACCGAAGCGGTCCCGCAACTCGTCGAGGACGCTCTCGAAGCTGGCCCGCTCGCGGTCGAGCTTGTTGACGAACACCATCCGAGGCAGGCCGAGATCGGCTGCCGCCCGCCACAGCACCTCGGTCTGCACTTGCACGCCCTCCACCGCCGATACCACGAACACTGCGAGATCGGCAACCCGCAACGCGGCGTGCGCGTCGCCCACGAAGTCGGCGTAACCCGGCGTGTCGATGAGGTTGACCTTGTGGCCCTTCCACTCGAACGGCGCCACCGCCAAGGAGAGGGAGAAACCGCGAGCTTGCTCCTCCGGATCGTGGTCGCAGACGGTGGTGCCGTCCTCCACGCGGCCGAGTCGCTTCGTCGCTCCGGCGATGTGCAGGAGGGCCTCGGCCAGTGTGGTCTTGCCTGACCCCCCGTGGCCGACGATCGCCACGTTGCGGATCTTCTCCGGCGGGAAGGACATACGGATCTCCTGGCTCGTTGGTGCGGTCACGGTACCGATCCCGCAGATCGCGTGACGGACCGCTCAGCGGCTTCGGCCCTGGCCCGCCGATTGTTCCTTCGAGGCCCTGTCATCTTGCCCACGGCCGATCTAGGGTCTGGCTGTCGACCAGCGCAAGGCGGCTCCGGGTCGGTGGGTGAGGGTCGTGATCGGACCGCTCCTTGCGGCCAGATGCTTCGCCGCTTTCAGGGCTCCAGGCGAACGGGATGCCGATGGACAGAGAAACCCAGCTGAGCCAGGTCTTCGTCGAACTAGCCGACACGATGGCTGCGGACTTCGACGTTGTCGAGTTCCTGCGTACCGTCACTCGCCGCTGCGAGGACCTGTTTGATGTCGACGCGGTCGGTCTGATGCTCGCTGATGCTCGCGGAGACCTGCGACTCGTGGCCGCCTCGGCCGAGCAGGCGGAGCTGCTCGAACTGTTCGAGCTGCAGAGCGAAGAGGGACCGTGCGTCGATTGTCATCGCTCCGGACTGCCTGTCAAGGCAGAAGATCTGTGGGAGACCCAAGAGTGGCC
The DNA here is from genome assembly GCA_038253965.1 of Acidimicrobiales bacterium. Classification (GTDB taxonomy): domain Bacteria; phylum Actinomycetota; class Acidimicrobiia; order Acidimicrobiales; family Iamiaceae; genus JBBSGQ01. The sequence goes on from JBBSGQ010000001.1 coordinate 5,755, forward strand.
CAGGTTCCGCGAAGAAGCCCTGGCCGCCGGCTTTCGAGGGATCCAGGCGCTGCCTCTGCATCTTCGAGGCCAGGTGATCGGGGCCTTGAACTTGTTCCGCAACGAGCCGCGGGCGCTCGACAGCCATGAGATCGCGGTTTGCCAAGCGATCGCCGATGTCGTGACGATCGGGCTCCTCCAGGCCCGGGCCGTACGCGAGGCCCACGTGTTGGCCGAGCAGCTGAGCGTCGCGCTCAGCACCCGGGTCGTGATCGAGCAGGCAAAGGGCGTTCTCGCCGAGCGGAGCAGTGTCGACATGGACACGGCCTTCCGTCTCCTACGCACCCATGCGCGCAACCACAACGAGCGCCTGGCCCAGGTTGCGTGCGACGTGATCGAGCGGCGGCTCGACCTCAGCCGGATGGACAGCGCCGAGAAGGTGAAGAGCGCCAAGACACGGTAGGGCTCGGGCCGGTTCTCGTTGTCCCGTGCCTCCCGACGAGGTACCGTCGTACTCGGAACTTTCGCTCGAGACCCCGGCTACGTTCCAAATCACGGGATCTTTCGCGATTTTCCCTCCAGATCTCTCGCGAAGGACCAGCCGTGAAGCCCCTGGGTGGATGGTGCGTACCGCTTTGGCGCATACCTGCGCCGTTGGCGGTCGGTCGCCCATGAGCGCCCTCGAGAAGAGTGCGTGGCCGGATGACGGCCTGCCCGTGGCCGTCGTGAGAACCGACGAGGGACTGCGGGCGACGTCGGCCAACAGCGCCTGGCAGGAGCTCGCCGGCGGCGAGACCTTCCTTCCTGGGATGGGTTGGACAGCACTGTTCGAGCCGAGCGAGTGCACACTGGTCATGGCGTGGTTGCGACGTTTCTCGCGAACGAACCGAGCCGAGCCCATCGAGGTCCGTGGACGTGCCAAGGGCCAGTGGTTCGAGCTGCGCGCCTCACCGGGAGATGCGCTCCGCGGACGGTTCGTCGTGGCAGTGGTCGACATCACGGCGCACAAGCTCCGCGAGACCCAGCTCGCCTTCGATGCCACCCACGACTCCCTCACCGGGCTCCGCAATCGCGCAGCGCTCATCGAACACGCCCAGCAGGCACTCACGCGGCTCCAGCGTCAGAGGTCCATCTTCGCCGTTCTGTTCATCGACCTCGATGGGTTCAAGCGGGTCAATGACCGTTACGGACACGACGCAGGCGACGAAGTCCTCTGTGCTGTCGCGCAACGGCTCCTTGCCGTGACGAGGCCGTCGGACATCCTCGCTCGCGTCGGAGGCGACGAGTTCGTCGTTCTCTGCGATTCGTTGTCCACCGAGCAAGAGGCCACGACGATCGCCCGTCGCTTGGATGCTGCGGTGCGCGAGGCGGTCCCTGCCCGCTTCGAGGGCATCCGGCTCAGCGCGGCGATAGGTATCGCCTTCGCCGACGGCATAGACGACAGCCCGAACGCAATGCTCCGTCGAGCGGACCGCGCCATGTACCTCGCCAAGCACGGTGGTCGGACGACCAAGGATGACGAAACCCCGAGCCCGCTCGGCGCCTATGTCGACATGAGGACCCAGGACCTCCGGCCCCGCTTCGTCGACGTGCTGGTCCGTTTGGCGGCCGAGCTCGACGATGAGTGGCGCAAGTCGACAGACGCCGACGACGCACTCGAGTGGGCTGCGGCTGGTCATCACGTGAGGCAAGCGATCGACCTCCTGCACGCGAGCAGAGCCTGACCACTGCCCGGCCATCGGGATCCTCCGGCCCGACGTTTATTGGGCCGTAGGGTTGGATCGAGGTAAGAACCAATGAGCACCCATCCTCATCCATGCGCTTCGCTGCGTCCCGTCCGACCATCGCAGAAGCAAGTCCATCAGCGACGAGCCGTGCTCGGCGGTGTCCTGCTCGTGTCCCTCGCGCTCGTGGCCTCCGCCTGCACTTCTTCGGATTCGGCCAAGAAGCCCGCTTCCGGAAAGGAGACGCGACATCAGTCGACCACCGGCGCGGGACCCGAAGCCGCGCCGAGCAGCGCCCCGATGCGTACGTCTGGTCTTGCCGCGGTGCCCAAGAAGCAATACCCCGGATGGGTCGATCCGGCGTCGTCAGGTGAACCTTGGAGCAGCAAGGTCGAGGGCCTTCTCACGTTCCGGGGCAACCCGACGCGCTCGAACTACGGGCTCGGGCCCATGCCGAAGCATCCCAAGGTGCAATGGACCTTTCCCACCGACCACCCCATGTGCGGCAGCTCATCGGTGGATGGTGTGAGCAAGCAGTGGTGCGGCACTGGCTGGACCGGCGAGCCCGCGGTGTGGGAAAAGGACGGACGCACGTGGCTGGCCTTCGGCGCCTATGACAAAGCCGTCCATGTCCTCGACGCCAAGTCCGGAGAGCGGATCCTGCCGGACTTCCCGGTCGGCGACATCATCAAGGGTTCGGTCACCATCGACCCTGACGGCCTCCCGATCCTCTACACCGGCGGTCGCGACAACTACTACCGGGCGATCGCGCTTGACCGACCGCAGCCGCTCGAGCTGTGGAAGCTGTGGTCCGAAGACGTCAAGCCGACCATGTGGAACAACGACTGGGACGGTTCGGGACTCGTCATCGACGACTACCTGTTCGAAGGTGGGGAGAACAGCCAGTTCCACATCGTGAAGCTCAACCGGGCGATGGGTCCCGACGGCAAGGTCACCATGCATCCCCAACTCGTCTTCCACGCACCGGGCTGGGACGATCAGTTGCTCCGCGACATCGGAGATCACGAGGTGTCGATCGAGAACTCGGTCGCCATCTCTGGCAACACTGTGTATTTCGCGAACTCTGGTGGGCTCGTGCAGGGGTGGGACATCGCCGGCCTCAAGCAGGGTCGGACACCAACCCGGGCGTTCCGCTTCTGGACCGGAGACGACACCGACGCATCGGTAGTGATCGACAAGCAGGGCTTCCTCTACGTGGCGTCGGAGTACCAACGTCATGGACAGCGGGCGCGCGACAACGGACAGATCATGAAGCTCGATCCCCGCAAGCCGGACAACCCGTTGGTGTGGTCGGTCCCCGACCACGACGCCTCACTGGCCGGTGTCTGGGCCACGCCGGCGGTCGTCGACGGGATGGTCCACGTCGCCACCAATGGCGGCCGATTGCTGGGCATCGATGCCGGCAACGGCAGGGTCAAGTGGCAGAAGAAGCTTCCCGGGCCCACCTGGCAGTCAGCGGTTGTGGTCGACGGTGTCCTGCTCCAAGGTGACTGCGACGGAGTGCTTCACGCCTACGACGTCAGCAAGCCAGGAGTCGAACCGAAGCAGCTCTGGTCGGTCACGCTCGGAGGGTGTATCGAGTCGACTCCGGCCGTGTGGAAGGGACGGATCTACGTCGGTACCCGAGCCGGCCGCTTCTTCGCCATCGGGGACTCCTGAGCAGCATCGCCATGGTCATTCGAACCCCGAAACGGTACTCGAACCACCCGACACGGGCTTCCGTGCCCGGTCAGGGGTGCCGAGGCCGGAAGTGGCTCGAGAGACCGACGTCGCGCCAGGCGCTCGCCCGACCCACGAGGCCCTTGGCCGGTCAGCACCGCTGCGCCGATTAGGCTCGGTCGGTCCCGCCGGCCTGTGAAGGAGGCGCCGTGCCTGCGACGATCGTCGTCGGCACCCAGTGGGGCGACGAGGGAAAAGGCAAGTTCACCGACCTCGTCGCCAAGGAGATGAACCTGGTCGTCCGGTATCAGGGCGGCCACAACGCAGGTCACACCATCGTCGTGAACGGTGAGACCTTCGCTCTCCAGCTGGTGCCGAGCGGAATCCTGTACGACCACATAGTTCCGGTCATCGGCAACGGCGTCGTCGTGGATCCCACGGTGCTCTTGGCCGAGATGGACGTGCTGACCGCAAAAGGGGTCGACTGCTCGCGGCTCAAGCTGAGCGGCAACGCTCACCTCATCCTGCCGTATCACCAGGAATTGGACAGGCTCACCGAACGCCGGCTCGGAAGCCGCAAGCTCGGCACGACGAAACGCGGCATCGGTCCTGCGTATGCCGACAAGGCATCGCGAGTTGGCATACGCGTCCAGGACCTGCTCGATCCCAAGATCTTCCGGGCGAAGCTCGACGTCGTGCTCAAGGAGAAGAACCAAGTCCTGGCCAAGGTCTTCAATCAGCTTCCTCTCGATGCCGACGAGATCGCTCACCAGTACCTCGAGATCTGCCGGCCTCGTCTCGAACCGCATATCGCCGACACGGTGAACCTGGTGCACGACGCTCTCGATGCCGGCCAGCACGTGTTGCTCGAAGGAGCCCAGGCCACCTTCCTCGATCTGGACCACGGCACGTATCCCTTCGTGACGTCGTCCAATCCTGTGGCCGGTGGGGCGTGCAGCGGCGCAGGCATCGGCCCACGGTTCATCGATCGCGTCATAGGTGTCGCGAAGGCGTACGTCACCCGGGTCGGCACCGGTCCGTTCCCTACCGAGCTCGCCATCTCCGGCGAAGCGATCGGCGGCAAGCCTGCAGAGGACGTGTCCGAGGAGGAGATCCGCCTGGGCGATCACTTCGTCGATGTCGGCCACGAGTACGGCACGAACAGCGGGCGACGCCGCCGGCCTGGATGGTTCGACGCGGTGATGCTGCGCCACGCCGTACGGCTCAACTCGTTGTCAGAGCTGGCGATCACCAAGCTCGACGTGCTCGACACCCTCGACACCGTCAAGGTCTGCGTCGCCTATGACGTCGACGGTCGGTGCTTCGAGCATCTGCCGTACCACCAATCGGACCTGCATGCCGCCCAACCCGTCTATGAGGAGCTACCGGGTTGGCATGTCGATCTCAGTGAGGCGACCGAAGCGCACCACTTGCCTGCCGCAGCCCACCGCTACCTCGACTTCCTCGAAGCGCAGGTCGGAGTTCCGATCCGCCTCGTCGGCACCGGCCCGGGTCGTGACCAGTTCGTCCACCGGCGGGACTGAGCGACGTGCGGGTCTGTGTGGTCGGCAGTGGAGGCCGCGAGCACGCGCTCGCATCAGTGCTCGGCCGCACGGCCGATGTTGTAGTCGCGCCCGGCAACCCCGCGATACCTGGTGCAGTGGCTTCGAGGCCTGAAGAGATCGACGCCGACTTGTTCGTGATCGGCCCTGAGCAACCCTTGGTCGACGGACTCGCCGACCGGTTGCGGTCGGCCGGTCGACTGGTCTTCGGTCCTGGCGCCGACGGCGCCCGCCTCGAAGGATCAAAGGCGTTCATGAAGGAGATGCTCGTCCGGGCAGGCGTACCAACCGCTCGGCACGGTGCATTCACCGAAGTGGAGCCAGCGGTCGCGTTCCTACAGACCATGCCCGGTCCTTGGGTGGTCAAGACCGACGGTCTCGCCGCCGGCAAGGGGGTTTTGGTCGCCGAGACCCTCGCCGAAGCAGTCGCCGATGTGCGGGCCAAGCTGTCCGGCCAGGCGTTCGGCGGTGCGGGGCGCAAAGTGGTCATCGAAGAGGGTCTGCGCGGTGCCGAGCTCTCGGTGTTCGCAGTCTGTGACGGCAGCCGAGCGGTGATGCTCACCCCGGCTCGGGACTACAAGCGCGTAGGCGACGGCGATTCCGGCCCGAACACCGGCGGGATGGGTGCGTACACCCCCGTACCGGACGCGGATGCCGATGTGGTCGACGAGGTCCGGCGCACGATGATCGAGCCCACACTTGCCGCGTTGCAAGCGCAGGGGATCGACTACCGGGGCGTGCTGTACGCCGGCCTGATGTTGACGTCGGAGGGTCCGAAGATGATCGAGTACAACGTCCGCTTCGGTGACCCGGAAGCCCAGGTCGTCCTACCTGGGATCGAGAGCGACCTCGCTGGCCTGCTGGCCGAAGCGGCCGTCGGCGGGCTGAGCTCCCGCCCGACGTTCTCCGACGACGCGCTGGTCACCGTCGTGTGCGCCACCGAGGGGTATCCGGAGGCGCCTCGAAGCGGCGACGTCATCGAGGGGATCGCGGACGCAGAGGCACTCGACGGCGTAGACGTCTTCTGTGCCGGCGTGGCCTTCGGTGGCGAAGGCCGCCTGGTCACGGCCGGCGGCCGCGTCTTGTGTGTCACCGGGCGAGCGGCGACGCTTGCCGGTGCCCGTGCTCGTGCTTACGCAGGCGCCGGATGCATCACCTGGCCCGGCGCCCACCATCGGTCCGACATCGCAGTTGATGCTTTCGAAAGGGGAGGTCGTCCATGAAGGTCGCAGTGTTGATGGGGTCGCCCAACGACATGTCGAAGATGCAGCCGGCCGCCGATACGTTGGCGCAGTTCGACATCGAGGCCGACGTGCGGGTGATGTCCGCCCACCGCACGCCGGCAGAGGTGGCGACGTTCGCCGCTGCGGCGCGAGAGGACGGATACGGCGCGGTGATCTGCGGTGCTGGCATGGCCGCTCACCTCGCCGGCGCGGTCGCGGCCCACACCACGCTCCCGGTCATCGGGGTGCCGCTGTCGGGCGGCGCTCTCAACGGCGTAGACGCGCTCTACGCCACCGTCCAGATGCCGCGAGGCGTCCCAGTGGCGACGGTGGCGGTGGACGGCGCGGTCAACGCGGCGCTGCTCGCCGTGCAGATGCTGGCCATCGGCGACTCGGGTCTGGCTGACCGGCTCGCCGAGGACCGCCTGGAACGTGCGGGCGCCACCTGAAACGGTCGGGGTCGGGTGAGCGGGTCAAAGTACTGTCTGACCGTGAAGCCGACGGTCTTGAACGTGCTCGCCGCCCGGTATGCCAGCGACGAGATGACCAAGCTCTGGTCGGTCGAACACAAGATCGTGCTGGAGCGCGAGCTGTGGATGGCGGTGCTCCGAGCCCAGAGGGATCTGGGGGTCGATGTCCCTGAGCAGGTGGTAGCCGACTACGCGGCGGTGGTCGATCGTGTGGATCTGGCCTCGATCGCCGAGCGCGAGCGCGTCTCGCGCCATGACGTCAAGGCCAGGATCGAGGAGTTCTCGGCGTTGGCCGGTCATGAACACATCCACAAAGGGATGACCTCGCGCGATCTGACCGAGAACGTGGAGCAGCTCCAAGTGCGGCGATCGCTCATCCTCGTCCGGGCTCGGATGGTCGCCGTGCTCGCCCGCCTCGCCGAACGAGCTGCCGAACACGCGACGACGGTGCTGACCGGTCGCAGCCACAACGTGCCCGCTCAAGCGACGACGCTCGGCAAGCGCTTCGCCGACTGCGGTCAGGAGTTGTTGCTCGCGCTGGACAGGATCGACGACCTTGTCGACCGGTACCCGTTGCGCGGGATCAAGGGCCCGGTGGGCACTCAGCAAGACATGCTCGATCTCCTGGGCTCGCCCGAAGCGGTGCAAGAGCTCGAGTCGGCGGTGGCGGGCCATCTCGGGTTCGACGTCGTGTTGTCGAGCGTGGGCCAGGTGTACCCGCGTTCGCTCGATCTCGACGTGGTAGCTGCGCTGGTGCAGACTGCGTCGGGCCCATCGAGCTTGGCCCTCACGATCCGCCTCATGGCCGGCCACGAGTTGGCCACTGAAGGTTTCCAACCTGGTCAGGTCGGCTCGTCGGCGATGCCCCACAAGATGAACACCCGGTCCTGTGAGCGGATCAACGGGCTGAAGGTCGTGTTGGGCGGTCACCTCGCGATGATCACGTCCCTGGCCGGAGCGCAGTGGAACGAAGGGGACGTGAGCTGCTCTGTCGTGCGGCGGGTGGCCCTGCCCGACGCGTTCTTCGCCGTCGACGGACTGTTCGAGACGTTCCTCACCGTGCTCGCAGATTTCGGTGCCTACCCCGCGGTCATCGACCGCGAGCTGCGCCGGTACCTTCCCTTCCTCACCACCACGAAGGTCCTCATCGCGGCCGTCCGCAGCGGGGTCGGCCGAGAGACTGCTCACGAGATCATCAAGGAGCACGCGGTCGCGGCGGCGCTGGAGATGCGGGAGAAGGCGATGGACGGCAACGATCTCCTCGACCGCCTGGCCGCCGATGCGCGCCTCGGTCTGAGCGGCGAGAGGATCGCTGCGCTCGTTGCAGAGCCGCTCTCGTTCGTCGGCACCGCGCAGGCCCAGATCCGCCAGTTCGTCTCGGTGGTCGAAGAGATCGCCAAGGCCGACCCGGACGCGGCTGCATACAGCCCGGCTCCGGTCATCTGAGCGACCGCAGGCCTGGCCGGGCGCGCCCTGCCCGCCGGGTAGATTCCGTGCATGGCCACGGTTCCGCTGCCGCACATGTACTCCGGCAAGGTGCGCGACATCTACGACGCGGGTGAGGGTCGGTTGCTGATGGTCACGTCGGACCGCATCTCGGCGTTCGATGTCGTCATGGCCGAACGAGTTCCCGACAAGGGACGAATCCTCACTGCGATGTCGGAGTTCTGGTTCGACCAGATGCGAGACATCGTCGACAACCACCTCCTCTCGACTGATCTGGCGGCCCTGCCCGAGAGCGCACGGGACCCGGAGCTGGCCGGGCGGGTGATGCTGTGTCGCCAGGCCGAGATGCTTCCGGTCGAGTGCATAGTGCGCGGCTACCTCACCGGCTCGGCGTGGAAGGAGTACCGCACGAACGGCACCATGCATGGCGCGTCGATGCCGCCCGGTCTGCTCGAGTCGTCCCAGCTGCCGGAACCGTTGTTCACGCCGTCCACCAAGGCTGATGTCGGCGACCACGACGTCAACATCTCCTTCGAGGATGCGGTCCAGCTGATCGGGCACGAGCTAGCTAGCTCGGTTCGGGACATGAGCGTCGAGATCTATCGCCGAGCGGCCGGATGGGCGGCTGAGCGCGGCATCATCATCGCTGACACGAAGTTCGAGTTCGGCATGATCGACGGCGGGCCCGTACTGGCCGACGAGGTGCTCACCCCCGACTCGTCGCGCTTCTGGCCGGTCGATCAGTGGGAGCCTGGCTCGACTCCGCCGAGCTTCGACAAGCAACCCGTCCGGGATTTCCTCGACGGATTGACCTGGGACAAGTCACCGCCACCCCCTGCGCTGCCGGCCGACGTCGTGGCTGCGAGCGGGCAGCGCTACGTCGAGGCCTACGAGCGGATCACCGGGCGCACGTTCGCCGACTGGCCAGGCGCGTACACGTGAGCTGATTCGTGCGGGTCAGTGGTTGGCCTTGTTGTCGAGCCACGTCCCGACGACAAGCGACAAGAACTCGGGCTGCGCCTGGAACCCGAGCGAGGCGTAGAGCGCCCGCGCGTCGCTGGTCTGCAGACCGATGTGCTGGCCGGGCACCTGCGCCATCAGCGAGCGAACCATCGACGAGGCGATGCCTTGTCTGCGGTACGACGACATCGTCCACATGTCGAGCAGGTAGGCGTTGCAGACGCCGTCGGAGAGCAGGCGTGCCATGCCGACGAGGCAGTCACCGACGTGCGCCATGGCGACGTGCTGGGACTGTTGGAACGATCGTCGTAGAGCCTGAGCTGATCGGCCGTTGTCGAAGTCGTCGGCGGCGAGATCGGCCTTCGCTCGGGCCCGATCGATGGTCGCCAGCGAATCGTCGATGTGCACATGCATGGCCTCAAGCATGACTGTTGCGAACGCAGAGATCCCGCATGGCCACTGGTGTGACGGATCTGACCCCCCTCGAGTCAGCAACGGTTGGGCGGGCGGGAACAAGCACCGGCGCGTCGAGGCGATGTGCGACCATGGGTCAATGGTGTTCTCGGTGCAGGTGGAGGTGTCGCTGCGCGTCGGCGTCGCTGATCCGCAGGGCGCGACGATCGAGCGTTCCTTGCCGACACTGGGCTTCACCGGTGTGCGTGACGTCCGTGTCGGCAAGTCGATCCGGTTCACGCTCGAGGCGCCCGATGAGGCGACAGCTCGAACGCAGGTGCAAGATCTCTGCTCGCGATTCCTCAGCAACCCCGTGATCGAGGATGCGCAGATCACGCTGCAGGCAACCGCGGACGTCTGATGGCTCCCAGAGTCGGTGTGCTCCTCTTCCCGGGATCGAATTGCGAGGCCGATGTCGTCGAGGCACTGCGCGTCGTCGGCGGTGAGGCGGAGATCGTTTGGCACGGAGACTCCGACCTGCATGGAGTAGACGCGGTGGTCGTGCCCGGCGGGTTCGCGCACGGTGACTATTTGCGTCCCGGCGCGATTGCTCGGTTCTCACCGATAATGACAGCCGTGTCAGACTTCGCCGCGAGCGGGGGCTCAGTGGTCGGTATCTGCAACGGGTTTCAGATTCTGACCGAAGCTGGCATCCTGCCCGGGGCACTTCAGAAGAATCGTGGACTCAGGTTTCTGTGTCAGATGGCAGGGGTGAGGGTTGATTCAACCAATTCCACTCTGACCTCATTGTCGACCCCGGGAACCGTCTTGCGGATTCCGATCAATCACTTCGAAGGCAACTACACGTGCTCAGCCGAGACGCTGGCCGAGCTGCAAGCGGAGGAGCGAGTGATCCTGCGTTATGTGGGCAATCCCAACGGCTCGGTCGACGACATCGCCGGCATAACGAACAGGGCCCGGAACGTCGTTGGGCTCATGCCGCACCCGGAGCGAGCGAGCAACTCTCTGATCGGTTCGGCCGACGGCTTGACGCTCATGCGCTCGCTGCTCGAGACGGCCGCTCTCAGTCTCCCGCTCGGCTGATCCCGGCAGCCTTGAGAGTTGCCGCCGGAACGCCAGCTTCGCGCCAGGCGAAGTACGAAATGCCCTTGCGTTCGCTATAGGGCTTTGCCGAGGCTACGAATTCATGCTCCAAGCTGCCAAGATCGATCCGGTTGGTGGCCGAGGACAGTTCGGACTCCAGATCGAGCCGTTCTTGGCGGAGTTGCAGACGCTTCACCGGGTCGGCGGTCTGAAGGTCAGCGCCGATACGATCGAGCCGCTTCTTCATCGAATCTGGCGTTCGCTTCCGGCCTCGCTTGGGCTTGTGTGCTTCGAGTGCTTCGAGATAACGGCGAACGGCCCGGCCCTGCGCACGGCCCTCAGCCAAAGCGGCTTTGTGGGCATCGGACATGCCTGCGGACTTCTTTCTGGGAGCCATGTCCATAGGCAAGCACATGCCTAGGAGTAAGACAAGGCGGCGGAGGCTGAAATTGCCCATAGGAAGACGCCCATTTACCTGAATGCGTTTGTCCTCCGACCCCGGTTGTCCATGTGAGCCGGCGACACCGGGTGACCGCTACGGTGGCCGCGTGACCTCTTCGGAACCTGGGGCCGTTGCCGTTGCGGTCCACCGGGCGCTAGGGCTCACGGATGCTGAGCTGGACGAGATCCACAGCATCCTCGGCCGCGAGCCGAATCATCTCGAGTTGGCCATGTACTCGGTGATGTGGTCGGAGCACTGTTCCTACAAATCCTCCCGGATCCACCTGAGACGCCTTCCGACCAGCGGTGAGCAGGTACTGGTCGGACCCGGGGAGAACGCAGGTGTCATGGACATGGGTGACGGCATCGCCGCAGCGATACGTATCGAGAGCCACAACCACCCGTCATCCATCGAGCCGTATCAGGGAGCGGCCACCGGGGTTGGAGGGATCCTGCGTGACATCTTCACGATGGGAGCCCGGCCGATCGCGGTGATGGACCCGCTGCGGTTCGGCCCGCTCGACGACCCCCGGAGCCGGTGGGTGGCTGAAGGGGTGGTGTCCGGCATCTCCGGCTATGGCAACTCCGTAGGTGTGCCGACGGTCGGCGGTGAGGTCGTGTTCGACGAGTGCTACCGCGGCAACCCTCTCGTGAACGTGTTGTGCCTCGGCATCCTGCCGGTCGAACGGCTGGTGCTCGGGCAGGCCTCTGGTGTGGGCAACCTGGCTGTGCTGCTCGGATCGTCCACAGGGCGAGACGGCATCGGCGGAGTGAGCGTCCTTGCCTCGGCTGGCTTCGACGAAGGCGACGAGACCAAGCGGCCCTCGGTGCAGGTCGGAGACCCGTTCGAGGAGAAGCGTCTCATCGAGGCTTGCCTGACGCTGCTCGACGCCGGGCTGGTCGTCGGCATCCAGGACCTGGGCGGAGCGGGTCTGACCTGCGCGGCCAGCGAGACGGCCTCGCGCGGAGGTGTCGGCATGGACTTCGACGTGTCGGTGGTGCCGCGTCGGGAGCACGGGATGGCCGCCTTCGAGGTGATGACCTCGGAGTCCCAGGAGCGCATGCTGGCCATCGTCACCCCTGAGGGCCTCAACGAGGTGTTCCGGCTGTGCGAGCGGTGGGAGGTCCGGGCAACGGTGGTCGGAAGGGTCACCGCGCCGGCCGGTCCCGGAGGTGGTCGTCTGCGGATCCTCGATGGCTTCGATGGGGAGGTCCTGGCCGACGTGCCGGCCTCCAGCCTCCACGAATCCGCCCCGCTCTATGACCGACCCCGGGCCGAGCCGGCGGATCGACCTCGACGCATCCGAGATGATCCGGGAGCGCCGGATCGCGAATCATGTGGTGACGTGCTGTTGGACCTGCTGTGTGACACGTCGTGGATCTCGTCGCAGTACGACCACCAGCTCTTCCTGAACACTGTCGAGGGTCCCGGCGGTGATGCCGTGGTCCTCAGGTTGAAGCACCCGTCGACCGGGGTCGACACAGGCCGAGGCCTGGCGCTCACCACTGACGGCAACCACCGCTGGTGCGCGCTCGACCCACGCCTCGGTACGGCGCTCACCGTTGCCGAGTCGGTGCTGAACCTGGCCTGCGTCGGCGCCCGTCCGATAGCCGTCGTGAACTGTCTCAACTTCGGCAACCCGGAGCATCCCGAGGTGATGTGGCAGCTGTCCGAGGCGATCGACGGACTGGCCGATGCATGCCGTGCCCTCGGCTTGCCGGTGATCGGTGGAAACGTCAGCCTCTACAACGAGTCCCGAGGAGTCGACATCGACCCGACCCCGGTGGTCGGTCTGTTGGGGGTCGTCGATCGCCTCGTCCGGCGTCCACCGGGAGTAGGTCTAGTCGATGGCCACTGCGTGGTCGTGCTCGGCCGCGTGCCGGCCAGCCCGGCCGACGCGAGCCTTGCCGGATCCGCATGGGCATGGTCTGTCGGACGCAGGGGCGGTGCGCTGCCGCTGCTCGACCTGGTAGCGCACACCCGCTTGGCCGGTCTGGTCCGGGATCTCGCAGCCGAGGGTGAGTTGAGCGGCGCCCACGACGTGGCCTCCGGGGGGCTGGGTCTCGCCCTCGCTGAGATGGCCGTGAGGTCGGGCGTCGGGTTTCGCGTGACCGGCGTTCCCGGGATGTCCGAGCTGTTCACGGAAGCTCCGTCACGGGTGGTCGTGTCGGTCGCCTCTGATCGGGTGCGGGCGCTGCAGGACCGAGCTGAGCGGGCCGGCGTCGGGTTCGTCGAGCTCGGGAGCGCAGCCGGTGATCGTCTCGTCGTCGATGGGTTGATGGACGTGGCTCTCGCCGACGCCACAGCTGCGTGGCGGGACCGGCTCCCGTCCGCTCTCGGGCACGGCGCCAGCCAAGCTTGACGCTGGCTCTCCGCCAGTGGCGCACGGCGCCCAGCCCACACCGGGGCCTTCTCGTCGCGGATCCTGCGCCGGCGAGCAGATGTCAAAGAGAGAAGCCAGCGGTCGCCAGCATCGGCCGCAGCGTGTGGAGCGGGAGGCCGACGACGTTGGTGAACGAGCCATGGAGTCGGGTGATGAAGATGCCGGCGACACCCTGGATGCCGTAGGCGCCGGCCTTGTCCCGATGGTCACCGCTGGCGACGTACCAGTCGATCTCGGCATCATCCAACGCACCGACGGTCACCCACGTCTCCTCGACCGCAGTCGCAACCCGCTGATCGACGCACACCGCCACGCCCGTGACCACACGGTGCGAACGACCCGACAACAGCCGGAGCATCCGGCGAGCGTCGTCATCGTCGGACGGCTTGCCGAGCACGTCGTCGTCGACTGCAACGATCGTGTCGGCGCCGATGACGACAGTGCCCGGCGGCTGGTTTTCGGCGACCGTCTGGGCCTTCCCGATCGCCAGCCGGACCACAAGGCGCTCGGCCGGCTCTCCGTCTCGACCCGTCTCGTCGATGTCGGCCGGCTCCACGGTGAACTGCCAACCGAACAGGCGGAGCAATTGCTCCCGACGCTGTGACGCTGATGCGAGGACGAGCGTCGGACGGTCCGACGGTGGCGGTCGATCAACCACCGCTGGCCAAAACGTCGGCTTCGGCGGCGAGCGGCGACAGGTCGTCGGCATGGTCGAGGAATCCGTGAGGGAGGGTCACCGGCTTCGGCCCGTGCTGATGGCCACGAGGTGAGCCAGCGCACCCGGCCGGAAGCACCAGATCGGGATCGAGCGAGTCGAGGAGCGAGTCGAGCTCGACCGAGGAGGCGATGCGATGGAGGCGACGTCGGATCTCGGCTCCCACGGCGTACCCGTGAAGGTACCAACCGGTGTGCTTGCGAAAATCTCGGATGCCGTGCCGCTCGCCTGACCACTCGACCAGCCGGGCCGCGTGCTGCCGCATCGTGTCGGCCACGACGCCCAGCCGAGGCGCCGGCGGGATCGAGCGCCGGGCGAGCGCTGCCGCGAGATCGGCGAACAACCAGGGCCGGCCGAGACAGCCACGGCCGATCACCACCCCGTCGCATCCGGTCTCGGCGATCATGGCCAGCGCATCGTGAGCCGTCCAGATGTCACCGTTTCCGAGGACCGGGATACCGCAGACGTTGGCTTTGAGCTCGGCGATGTCGGCCCACGCGGCACGTCCGGAGTAGAGCTGGGCTGCGGTGCGGGCATGCAGGGCGATCGCCGCGCAACCCTCTTGCTCAGCGATGCGACCTGCGTCGAGGAAGGTGCGACGTCCCTCGTCGAGGCCGGTCCGGACCTTCATCGTCACCGGCACATCACCAGCCGACCGGACCGCCGCAGCCACCACCGCCCGTAACAGACGCGGTCGGGCCGGCAACGCGGCGCCGCCGCCATGGCGCGTGACCTTGCGTACCGGACACCCGAAGTTCAAGTCGACGTGTTGCGCACCCTCCTCATCGACGAGGATGCGGACCGCCTCGCTCATCGTGGTCGGGTCCGTTCCATAGAGCTGGACGCTGCGCGGCGATTCGCCTGCGGCGAACCGGGCGAGCTTGCGCGAGCGGTCGTGACCTTCGACTAGGCCTCTAGCCGACACCATCTCGCTGACATACAGGCCCGCTCCGTGAGCGCGGCAGACCGCTCGGAACGGGCCGTTGGTCACTCCTGCCATCGGAGCCAGCACCACCGGCGGAGACACGGTGATCGGTCCGATCATCAGCGTGCGAGCTGCGCCAACTGCAGGCACGACGAGTGGGGCGACAGGCATGGGGTGACAGCATGGCTCACGTTGCACTCGCCGACCCAGCAAGGTCGAACCGACTCGTGGATCGGTGGAACCAGGCGACCCCCATGTCAGACTGGTCCGGTGGGGCAGCCGGCCATGGTCACGAGCGCCCACGGGCCAGACGTCTCAGACGACTCGCCGAAGGAGGCCTGCGGCGTCTTCGGTGTCCATGCCCACGGTCAGCCGGTGGCCCATCTGACCTACCTCGGTCTATATGCGCTCCAGCACCGGGGCCAAGAGTCGGCCGGGATGGCGGTGAGTGACGGCGAGCTCATCACCGTCGTGAAGGACATGGGGCTCGTGTCCAACGTGTTCGACGAGCGGGTGCTGGCTCCGCTCACCGGCCATCTGTCCATCGGCCAGACCCGCTACTCGACCACCGGCTCGAGCACGTGGCGCAACGCGCAGCCGGTGTTTCGGGGGACCGGCGACAGCGGCTTCGCCCTGGGTCACAACGGCAACCTGACCAACACCGAGACCCTCGCGGTGGCCGCAGGGATGCTTCCTGGCACAGTCAGTAGCGACAGCGATCTGGTGGCCGAGCTGGTGGCCGCCGAGATCCAGCGCGTCGGTGACGCAGACGACCAACGGGCACTCGAACGCGCTGTCACGGCTGTCCTGCCCAAACTCGAGGGTGCGTTCTCGTTCGTGTTCATGGATGCCGAGCGCCTGATCGGAGTGCGCGATCCCAATGGCTTCCGACCGCTGTGCCTCGGCCGGCTGGAGGACGGCTGGGTGCTCGCATCGGAGACGCCGGCGCTCGACGTGGTGGGAGCCCACTTCGTCCGAGAGATCGATCCGGGTGAGATGGTCGTGATCGATGGCGCCGAGGTCCGCTCCGTCGATCCCTTCCCGCCCGAGCGGTTGAACCCGACGTTGTGCCTGTTCGAGTTCGTGTACTTCGCCAGGCCCGACAGCCGCCTGTACGGCCGTGGCGTCCACTCTGCGAGGGTGCGCCAAGGCGAGCTTCTCGCGGGCCAAGCGCCAGTCGAGGCCGACATGGTGATGGGCGTGCCCGAGTCCGGTCTTCCGGCGGCCGAGGGCTACGCCAGGGCCAGCGGCATCCCCTACGGCCAGGGCTTGGTTAAGAACCGCTACATCGGCCGGACGTTCATAGCGCCAAGCCAGGAGATGCGGGCTCAGGCAGTCCGCATGAAGCTCAACCCGCTCAAGGAGAACATCGAGGGCAAGCGCTTGGTGGTCGTGGACGACTCGGTGGTGCGGGGCACGACTCAGAAGCAGCTCGTCAGGATGTTGCGCGAAGCCGGTGCCGCCGAGGTGCACCTTCGGGTCACCTCGCCGCCGATCAAGTGGTCCTGCTTCTACGGGATCGACACGGGCACGCGAGCGGAGCTGCTGGCCGCCAACCTCACAGTCGACGAGATCCGCGACTACCTCAACGTGGACAGCCTGGCCTACATAACCCTCGACCGGTTGATCGCCTCCACCGGCGCAGTGGGCGCCGGCTTCTGCGATGCGTGCTTCACCGGCCGTTACCCGGTCGACGTGCCGGTCAACTTGCAGAAGGGGGTGCTCGAGATGCCGCCCGGCGGTCCTGCCGTGCCGGCTGGGGCCCGGGCTCGCAGTGATTCTCTGCCTGGCCTGTTCGAAGACGGGATGCTGCCCGCCGACGACGCACGCCGGAGAGGTTGATGGGCAACACCTACGAGGGTTCGGGCGTCAACATCGCAGCCGGCGAAGAAGCGGTCGCCCGCATCAAGGCCAAGGTCCGGTCGACCGCTCGTGCCGAGGTGATCGGCGACATCGGGGGATTTGGTGGTCTCTTCGCCTTCGCGGCCGACCGGTACCGAGAGCCAGTGCTGGTGTCTTCCACCGACGGCGTCGGTACCAAGGCGCTCGTGGCCCAAGCTGCTGGCCGGTTCGACACGATCGGCGTCGACCTCGTGGCCATGTGCGTGGACGACATCGTCTGCTCGGGCGCCGAGCCGCTGTTCTTTCTGGACTACATAGCGGTCGGCAAGCTCGATCCGAGTCACATCGAACAACTCGTCGAGGGTGTCGCCGAGGGGTGCCGGCAGGCGGGTTGCGCGCTCATCGGCGGTGAGATGGCGGAGCACCCGGGGGTCATGGATCCCGGCGAGTTCGATCTCGTGGGCTTCGCAGTCGGCGTGGTCGAGCGCGATCAGCTCATCACCGGGGGCAGCGTGCGGCCGGGTGACGCGCTCATCGGTCTCGCATCGCCAGGTTTGCGCAGCAACGGATATTCGCTGGCCCGTCGTGTGTTGCTCGATGTCGCCGGCCGGGAGCTCAGCGCACCGGCCTACGAGGGCGCTCAGCACACGTTGGCCGACGAATTGCTCGAACCGTCGCTGATCTATGCCCCGGCGGTGCTCGCCCTGCAACGGGTGGTGGAGCTCCGCGCAGTCGCCCACATCACCGGCGGGGGGCTGGCCGGCAACCTCGTTCGGGTGTTGCCGAACGACGTCGCGGCGATCGTCGATTCACGGTCGTGGGAGGCGCCGCGGGTGTTCGCCGAGATCCAACGCCTCGGTGAGATCCCCGACGAGGAGATGCGCAGGGTCTTCAACCTCGGTATCGGGATGGTGGTGATAGTCCCTTCGGCTGCCCAGTCCCGCGCGCTCGAGCTCCTGCGCACCAGCGGCTACCGGGCTGCCGTGATCGGCAGAGTCGAGCGCGGCGAGGCAGCCGTGCACTTCGCCTAGAGCGACCTCGTTGCGAACCGCAGGTCAGTCGTTCCAGCCACAGCACACCAGGCGCGGTGTCCGCAGGCTGGGCAGCGCATCCAATGGGAGTGCGACCACCACGTCGGTGGCTTTGGCCCGCCCGAGCATGACGTCGTGGATCGACAGGTCCAGTCGGTCGGGATCGACCCCCGGCGGCCCACGTGAGTGAAGCCTGCGGATCGAGGTCCACCACGAGGACCTGCTTGTCCTGCTCGACCAGCGCCGCGCCGAGCGCATGCACAGAAGTCGTCTTCGCCACCCCACCCTTTGGTTGGCGACAGCGGTCACGGTGCCCATCGACTGAGTGTGACGCGACAGACGCTCGCTGTGTGAATGATCTCTGGGCTTTCCTCTCGGCGGCCCTCGCTTCACCCGAGAGGAGCAGTTGGCGGCCCACTGGGATGCGAGCGTGACCGTGCGCGTCGCTTTCGGCACAGACGATGACGGGAGCGCACGTTCGGGGCGAATGCGACGTATGCCTCGACCGGAGCATTGTTAGGTCCTACTGTGTTGCCCGACCACTCTCCGTCGAGTCACGACGCCGCACAGAGAAGGACTTGCCTACCATGGAGCGAGACGAGGCCCTTACCGCACCGGAGAACCTGCTCACGCCCTCAGAAGTGGCAGCGTTGTTCCGAGTGAACCCGAAGACGGTGACCCGGTGGGCGCGAGCCGGCAAGCTGAACGCCATCCGGACCCTCGGCGGACATCGACGCTTCCGGGCGTCAGAGATCCGTCGTTGCCTTGAAGACATGTCGTCGGAGTCGGAGGAGCGAGCGCTCTGAGGTACCCGGCCGGCCGACGGGTGCGGTGACTTGTCGCCTCGGCCTGTCAGGTTGGGGCCACCCACCGGTCGGCGGCTACCGTCGTCGCGGATGCCCACCCCGACGGCCGCCTACTCCGTGACCGTGCGGGTCCGGCTCGACAACAGCCCGGGTTCGCTTGGTCGGCTCGCCGCCGCCATCGGTGACGCCGGCGGCAACATCGTGGCGCTGAACGGTTTCGAGGCCAAGGACGAGTACCTCGACGAAGACGTGATAGTCAACTGCTCCTCGGTGGTCCACATCGAGGAGATCCGCGAGGCGATCGACGGGTTGCACGGCGTACACGTGCTGTCGCTGAGCGACCGTACGTTCGCCATGCACGACGGCGGCAAGATCGAAGTGCTGGCCAGGATGCCGGTGCGGGATAGGGACGATCTCTCCATGGCGTACACGCCGGGCGTCGCGCGCGTCTGTACCGCGATCGCCGATCACCCGGCACGGGTCCACGAGCTCACCATCAAGAAGAACACGGTGGCCATCGTGACCGACGGAACAGCTGTGCTCGGCCTCGGTGACATCGGTCCCGCCGCCGCGCTCCCAGTCATGGAGGGCAAGGCGTTGCTGTTCAAGAACTTCGCTGCGGTCGACGCGTTCCCGATCTGTGTCGACGTCGGGGGACGCGACACTCCGGTCGCCGAACGGGTACAGGCCATCGTGGAGACTGTGCAGCGGATCGCACCGGTGTTCGGTGGCATCAACCTTGAAGACATCGCGGCGCCGCAATGCTTCGAGGTGGAGGAACGGCTGCGATCGAGCCTCGACATCCCGGTCTTCCACGACGATCAGCACGGCACGGCGGTCGTTGCGCTTGCCGCGCTCGAGAACGCATTGAGGATCGTCGACAAGAAGATGGTCGACCTTCGTGTGGTGATCGCCGGCGCCGGCGCAGCCGGTGTGGCCATCGCGCAGATCCTGGCCAACGCAGGCGTCAGGAACATCGTCGGCGCCGACCGCCAAGGCGCCATCCACCTTGAACGCACCAACCTCAACGAAGCGAAGCGCCGTTTCGCTGAGCTCACGAACCCGGAGCAGCTCAAGGGCTCGCTGTCCGACGTGCTCCCCGGAGCAGACGTGTTCATCGGGGTGAGCGGCCCGGGCCTCCTCGTCGCCGACGATCTGCGCAAGATGGCTTCTCAGCCGATCGTTTTCGCCATGGCCAACCCGGAGCCGGAGATCCGGCCCGAGGAGGCGAAAGGACTCGTTGCGGTGATGGCCACGGGCCGGAGTGACTTCCCGAACCAGATCAACAACGTGCTGGCGTTTCCGGGCATCTTCCGCGGCGCGCTCGATGCGGGCGCCACCACCATCACCGAGCACATGAAGGTGGCCGCTGCCGAAGCCATCGCGGCCACGGTCGCACCAGATGACCTGCACGCCGACAACATCGTCCCTTCAGTGTTCGACGTGTCGGTGGCTGCCCACGTGGCCGCCGCGGTGGCCGAGAGCGCTGTCGTTGACGGCGTCTGCCGTCCCCAAGCCTGAGGCGTTCGCAGTGCCAGCTCCGCCAGCGGCGGTGACGTTCGACTTCTGGAACACGCTCATCCGTGAGGACAGTCGGGCTCGCGATCGGCGCGTGGATGCCTGGCTCGGGTTGCTCGAGGGCGAAGGTGTCGCGCTCGAACGCGAACGGGTGGGCGAGGCGTTCTCGGCCACGTGGAAGACCTTTCAGGAGCACTGGATGGCCAACCGCGTCTACGGCGCACCAGATGCGGTGACCGATGTGCTCAGCCAACTCGGGCTTGTTCCGGGCCCTGAGCTGCACGATGCGCTGGTCGAGGTGCTCACCGACCCATCGCCTGAGCACGATCCTCTGCCGACCGACAGCATCGAGAGTTGCCTGGCGCAGCTGAAAGAGGCAGGCGTGGGCATCGGGATCATCTGCGATGTCGGTCTCACTCCGTCGCGAACGCTTCGCCGCTACCTGGACGGCTACGGGCTGCTCCGATTCTTCGACCACTGGTCGTTCTCGGACGAGGTCGGCACGTTCAAACCTGATCCGGCGATCTTTCGTCACGCCCATGCAGGGTTGGGTGTCGACGATCCCGCCAGAGCAGCCCACGTTGGAGACCTTCGCCGGACCGACATCGCAGGCGCACAGGCGCTCGGTGTCATCGCAGTTCGGTACTCGGGCGTGTTCGACGATCCAGGCTCAGCCGCCGACGGCACTGACAAGATCGAGGCCGATCACGTGCTCGCTGACCACGCCGATCTCCCCGCCGCGCTCGGACTGAGCTGACCTGTCCCTGCGAGGACTGGATCGTTTCGACTGAGGCGCACCGTCAACGTTCTCGGCTCAGGCCGCGCGGATCACCCACAGGGATTCAGGCGTCGCAGTGAATTCTTGGGACCTACCAGTCGGAGCACCCCGGGGAGGGCCGAACGAGTAGGTGGTGGTCCGGGCAACGATGCCGACGCTCGATCTCTCGCCCCGCGTGGCGAGCACCCAGTGCTGGGAGCCGTCGGTGACCGTCAATGATCCGACCGGCGATGTCAGCTTGAGAGTGCGGGACGTCGAGTTGTCGAGGCCCGTGATCTTGATGGTGACTCGATAGCGGAGGTCGACAGCCACGCTGACGTGGCCGTGGCCGCTGGCATCGAGAACGCGATCGGGAGCTGTCGATCCATCGGACCATGAACGAAGGTTGATCTGCTGCAGCGGGGGAGTGACCGAGTAGCCGACGTAGGAGACCTTCACGTTCCCACGAGCGTCAGGCACGTCTACCATGCCGTCCGAGCTGGTGGTGTACAGGGTCTGGCCGACCCTGAACTGGATGTCGCGCAGGGCCGGCACGACATGGATCAAGACGCCTGGAGCCGTAGGGGGAATGGGCGTCGTAGGCGGTCCGGTGGTCCGGGAGACCGTGCCGAGAGATGTCGTCGGTGGGGCCGCCAACGGGCGGGGCACCGAGGACGGGTTGCTCGGCGCAGCCCGGCGCGCTGCCACACGACGGTCGGAGCGATTCGACAGCGCGCGCCATGCCACCGGTATGCAGAGCGCTACCAGAAGCACGCCGGCGGTGATGGCGAACACCGGTTCGCGCCGCCGAGAGGAAGCGCGGTGCGCATAGCGTCGACGACCGTGTCGTGTGGGGCTCGTCATGTCCGTGGGCGTCTGATCGTGGTGAGGAAGACTATGACGTTGTCGCGGTAGTGTCCCTTGGTCCGGTCGAACGTCCCGCCGCATGTGATGAGCCGAAGTTGTCGCCCGAACGCCGGGCCGTAGACCTCCGCCGTCGGGAACGCGTCCTTCGACACTTGTCTGACGCGGTCGACGGTGAAGGCAACTCGATGGCCAGGGGCCGTGGCAACGGTCACCGTTGCGCCTGGCTGCACGTCGTGCAGGCGGTAGAAGACGGCCGGCCCTGTACGGGAGTCGATGTGACCGAGGATCACTGCGGGGCCGAGGTCGCCGGGCCGGGAGCCGCCGGTGAACCAGCCGGCGCGCTGGGGGTCGTCGGGAACCTGCGCGGTGCCGTCAGGGGCAAGGCCGAGAGGCTGCAGGGCGCTTCGTACGCCGATCGACGGGATCTCCACGACCGTAGGCTCCCCGACGGAGGCCGCTTGGTTGACGTTGCGGCCCGATGCCTCCGGCACCCCCCTGCCGGCACTCGGCGAACCACCCGACGCACTGGTCGTCGTGGGCTTTCGGGTAGTCGACGGCGCGACGCTCGTCACGGTGGGAGAGGACGATGCTCTCGGCCGTAACGGACTGCCGCACGCGCCCGGCAACAACGAGGCGGCTCCGATCATGATTGCGGCGGTCCGCCGTGCCAAGGCGGGGGCCCTCACCCCGCCCGGCGTCGTCGCAGCGTGAGCACACCACCAAAGCCGCCGCTGATCACCAGGACACCCAGCACCGCCGCCGCCGCCGCTGCAGCTGCGAGGCCGGCTGTGGACCATCCGGTGTCGTGAGCGGGATCGGCAGCCGTGCCGCCGAGGCCTGTGGCCATCCCTCCCTGCGGGGCAGCCGGCGTGCCGGCTGAGTCGATGAACGGCACAGCGTCAAGCGTTCCGGCTTCGGTGTTCACGAGGACCACCGATGACTGGGATCCGGGGTCTGCTGTCCATCCGGCGATCCGGAGCAGCACCTTGTGGGTGGTGACCGCCCGGACCTCGATGTCGTACTTGCCGGCCTTGACCGATTGATATGGCGTGGCCGATGGGTAGCTGACGTCCTTGGCGAGCGTCGGACCCCCGACGACCGCGATGTCCACCTTGCTCGCGGCGGGCGCAGTGTGCACGAAGCGTACGAGGGCCGTCCCGGCCTGCGGTACCTGGAGGCGGTCGTCGTACACGTTGCCGGCGAGCCCTCCTCGAGTCGTGACGGCACCGATGGTCACCGCGCCGTTAGCCGGGATACCCGCGCGCACCTCGAGCACCGTCTGGCCTTCCGGTGTCCGGAGGGCGAACGAGTGCGGGCCGGCGGGGACCGGAAGGTAGGGCGACACGTGCTTGTAGGTCAGCCCTTTGGCTGCGACCTTGCCGTCGACGATCAGGTCGACCGGGCCTTTGCCAGGAGCGAAGTGGCCGGCACGCGCGTAGCCGGTCGCAGCGGCCGTCGCTCGGTTGGCCTCGGCTCCAGCCGGAGCGGCTGCGACGAAGGCGAGCGCCATGGCGGAAAGCCCGGCGGTCAGAATCCAGCGTGTCGATCGACGTCTCATGGCTGACTCCCACTTGCAGTTGTTCGGTTGGCGATAACAACCGCCGTTGCTGCTAGCTGCCGAACATCGTTCGGATGATCCAGCCGGATTACGCAGTAGTTCGACGGCGACGCTCGATGCACTCTCAGTGAATGCTGTGCAGAACCTCGCTCGGGATGCTAGGGCGCGTCGGCGGTGCTCCACCTTCGGTCAGGAGGACGCAGTTCACAAGCGCAGCCTCGGGACCCGCAGTGCACGCGCTCGAGAATCGTCGGGGACTTTTAGCCGAACGTCGCGCGGACGTCACAGCTACCGTCTCGCCCGGGCTACCTCGTGAGCCTCAAGGATTTCTTCCGGGGAGCGCTGCCGGTCGCACTCGGGCTACGCCGTCCGCACCCCTATGAGCGGCTGTGGCCGAGAGCCGTGTTCCCGTGTACGCGTTCGCAGCCAACGGCAACGGTGACCGCTTGTTCAGGGCGACGCTCAGCGACCGCAACATCGGCTACCGACGGGTGCGGGCCGGGCGCTACGTGATCTACCTCACCAGCAAGCCTGTGCTTCCCGATGAGGTACCCGCCCTGCGAGCTGCATTCGGGCTGGAGTAGATCGGGGCGAACCATGCGCGGTGCCCGTCGCCGTGTTCGTGTTCGGTACGAAGGACGAGGCGGTCAAGGGCACTACCCGTACCGCTTGTAGAGCTGTCGATCGACCTCAGAATGGCCTGCGCCGGTTCTGCTTCCTGAGTCGACGTTCAGCTACGTGGTCGTATGAGGTCTCGCTCGACTTTGCGGGCGATCGCCCGGCCGATTAGGTCCATGAGCGCCGGCGACAGACGCTGCAGGTACCAGAGCGACTTGGCGCTGGATGGCACGACGATGACGGCTCTGTTGCGAGCGATCTGCTCGAGCGCCCGGCGCGCGAACCGATCTGCGGAGACAGGCTTCTGTCGCACGGTGGCCAGGTACTGGCGCGCCGATACGGGAGCTGACGCGGTCGGCGGTAGGTCCTCCTCCGGTCGGCGATCGAGTATCGGCGTCTCGATCGATCCGGGGCAGAGCACACTGACCCGGACGCCGTGGAGCGCGGCCTCCGAGCGCAGACCACTGGAGAGGCCGACCACTGCATGTTTGGTCATCGCGTACGCGGTGACGAACGGTGGCGGAGCGAGGCCAGCAGCGGAGGCTGTGTTGACGATGTGCCCGTAGCCCTGCTCGACCATCCTCGGGTAGGCGGCCAGCACACCGTTGAGGACACCTCGGATGTTCACGTCGATCAGGCGGTTCCAGTGGGCACTCGTCAGCTCGTGGGTTGGCCCGCCCATCGCAATCCCGGCGTTGTTGAACAACATGTCGAGGCCGCCACCTCTTTCTTGCACGATCTCATCCACAAGAGACCGGAACGCGATCTCGTCGCGGGTGTCGAGCTGGCGACCGTCGATCGAACCAGGGCTGCCCGGACCCGGTGCCAGACCGGTCGCAGCGCAGTTGGCGGCAGTGCCGTCGATGTCGGCCAGGATCACATGGGCGCCGCGGGTGACAAGTTGTGCCCCCAGGGCCCGACCGATGCCCGACGCTCCACCGGTGATGAGCACAGATTTACCGGCGAAGGCATCAGGTCCTGTCCGCCTCGACCCGCCGCTCGTCATCACAGGATCTTACGGGCGACCGAAAACATCGGGACGACGACATCGCACGTCCGACCTCGCGGCGCTTCACCGCGTCAGCCACGAAGCCGCGTCCCGGGTACGACCCGGGGCCGGGACCCGTCGGCGAGACTGGCGGCCATGGCATTCGGTCAGCAATCAGGTCCGCCGGCGTCGGCAAGACAAGTGCAGGAGCTGCTCGCTCTGCTCCAAGAAGCCGGCCACGACGACTTCCGCGACGCGCGCGGACCTATGGGCTTCACCCAGCGGCAGGCCGGCGGCAAGTTCACACGCGACGAGGCAGCAGCGTTCATCGACCAGCTGCAGGACGCCGAACCCGCATCGATCACGTCTGACCACGCAAGACCGGCGGCGAGGCTGTCAGCGGCCGAGCAGGCGTTGCGACGCATGACGGCCGAGCAGCTGGCCGGCGAGTTGCAGCGTCGCGGCTGGATAGTGATCGAGCCGTAGAGTCCGGTGGCGGCGCGCCGCGCAGCCGACCCGGATGGCAGTATGCGAACATGACGAGCGAGCGGTTGGAGGTCCAGCGGACGATCGCGGCGGACCCGGCAAGTATCTTCCGACTGCTGTGCGAGCCGTAGGGTCACGTGGCGATCGACAGCTCCGGGATGCTGATCGACGCCACGGGCGAGCCCGTGGCCGCCGTCGGCGACAGCTTCGTCGTTCACATGGATCGCGAGGCCCTGAACGACTACCCGATGGGCCGTTATGACGTGACAGTCACGATCACGACGTTCCTTCCCGACCGCGAGATCGCGTGGACGATCCTCGGCCAGATCCGCCCGCAGATCGGCCACGTCTACGGCTACACGCTCGAGCCCGTCGACGAAGGCACCCTCGTCACCTCGTACTACGACTGGTCGTCGATCGATCCGGCCTGGAAAGAAGCGGGGATCTTTCCGGTCTTGTCCGAAGGGGCGCTGCGGGTCACGCTCGGGATACTGGCTCGGACGGTGACCCGGGGCGGCATCGGCGCGTGGTCCTGAACGGCGTCAAGGCAGACGCTCGTTGGGGTCGATCGCGTTCCGCCTCCGGAATGACCCTGGCCACCCAGGAGGGAAGGCCGTCGGCGAAGACGTAGCCCGCCCGCTCCCAGTGGCTCAGGTACCTCGAGCGGCGGATCGGTATGCCGGACCCCGGCTCAACTGTCCCGGTGCTGAACACATACCAGGTGCCTCCTTCACGAGCGATGGAAGGGTCGTGCACGGGGGCCAGGTCACCTCGGAGCCAAGACTTGTCGCCGGGTCGAGCCAGAGCCGGGAGAGGCCATGACGCAAGCACCGGGTTGCGGTCGCGTTGTCGTGGTCCTGACATCCTGAAGTCGATCGCTGCGACCAGCCATCCTGGGGAGCGCTCGGGACACCCGGCCGACCGAGATCCAGGGCTGCCGCCCGCTCTGGGGAGGTCAACCGACGGGAGGCTGGTACCACCAGTCGGCAGGTGCTGGCGGTCTGTCGCCGGTATGCGTGAAAGAGGAGAGTTGTGGGATGAGTGCGGTGTTGACCCTGGTGCGGGCAGGCCTGCGATCGCGTTGGCGGGGCTCGCTGAGCGCCGCGCTCCTGCTTGGGGTGGCCGGGGGTGTGGTGCTGACGACGGCGGCTGGGGCTCGCCGTACCGACACCGCCTACGCCCGGTTCCTGCGTTCATCCCGGGGTGCTGAGGTCGAGATCGCGCCGAGCGGTCCTGGAGGTCGTCAAAACCTGGGCCGGCTATCGCGCTACTACGCCGCGGTGGCCGGGCTGCGCGGGATCGAGGTGGTCGCCCCGACCGTGGGGGTCTCTGCGGTGGTTTCCGGGCAGGGCAACGCCGAGGTTATCTTGAAAGCCGGTACCGATGCTCGTCTCGGCCGGGACATCGAACGGCCCAAGGTCACCCGGGGCCGGATGTTCGACCCCGCACGCCCCGATGAGGTGGTGGCGGACCGGACCGCTGCCGCCCAGCTTCACCTGCACGTTGGCAGTGCGGTGCGTCTGCTGGCCGGTCCATCTGGTCGGGACGGCGTCGACGCGACCGCCGCCACCCCGCTGACCGTCCGTGTCGTCGGCGTGGCCGTGACCCGCGACAACGTGATCCCTGTCACCGCGTCGGCATCCCAGGAGTCGTTCCTGGTGACGCCGGCGCTGCTCCGCAGGTTGAGGCCGGACAGCTACGCGTATGACGCGGCGTTCGTCCGCCTCAACCAAGGTGTCTCGGTCGCGTCTTTCCGGCGCCGGGCTCAGGCCTTGGTACCTCTGCACCCCGAGACCGGGGGTCAGTTGTTCGTGGTCGACGAGCATCAGCAGGCGGGCAAGGTCGAGCAGGGCATCCATCCCCAGGCGGTGGCTCTTGTGTTGTTCGCGCTGTTGGTCGCGCTGACCGCAGTGCTGGCCATGGGCCAGATCCTGGTTCGCCAGGTGTTCGTTGCTTCCGCTGACCATCCGACGTTTCGGGCGCTCGGCCTGAGGCCGGCCCAGCTCAGAGCGGTGGAACTGGCCGAGGTCGGTCTCACCGTCGCCAGCGGCGCCGCCATGGCGGTGGTTGTGGCGATCGCGCTGTCTCCGCTGATGCCGATCGGGCCGGCGCGGGTGGCCGAACCGCACCCTGGCCTGGCGATCAACTGGACGATCTTGGGGTCTGGCGCCTTCGCCATCGTGGTGGTGTTCGCGCTGCGCCTCGCCCCAGCGGTGTGGCGCCAGCAAACGGGGTCCGGGAGCGCTGTGTCCGCAGGTCCGGTCGAGCGACCATCCCGGATCCTTGCATCGCTCACCCGGACCGGTGCCCCGGTCACCGCCACGGTGGGGGCCCGTCTCGCGCTCGAGCCAGGCCGGGGTCACACCGCGGTCCCGACCCGCAGCACCCTTGTGGGGGCCGCTGTCGCGGTGGCCACCCTGGCTGGCGCCTTCACCTTCGGCACCAACCTGGTCCGAATGGTGAACACGCCCCGGCTCTACGGACAGGCCTGGCAGGTCTCGGTCGATGTCGAGTTCGGCCAGATCCCCCGGCGCGATGTCGAGACATTCCTTCGCCAGCAGCCAGGCGTAGCGGGTTGGACGTTCGGCAACCACAGCGACGCCACCGTCGCTGGCCGCCACGTCTTCACCATCGAGCTGACCGGCGCCCATGGACCTCCGATGTTTCCCACCCTGCTCGAGGGCCGGGCGCCCCGGGCCCCTGACGAGATCGTCCTCGGAAGCAAGACCTTGGCCAGCGTCCATCGCCATGTGGGCCAAACGGTCAAGGTGGCCCTCCAGGGCGACGGCACCCCACGAACGATGCAGGTCGTCGGCCGGGCCGTTTTCCCGTTCTTCGGCCAAGGCCAAGACACGCCGACCAGTCTCGGCGACGGGGCTGCGGTGCTGGATCCCGGACCCAACCCCGACGGCTTCAACTTCTTCCTGGTCGGTATGCGGCACCGGCCCGCCGAGCACGACAACATCGCTCGCTTCGCCCGCAACCTCAAAGCCACCGGCGTGTGCCACCAGGAATGCCGCGCCGTCACAGCCCAACGGCCAGCGGACGTGAACAACTACGCCCGGATCAAGACGACTCCCTTGGCGCTCGCCGGCGTCCTGGCCCTGCTGGCCGTGGCCACCGTCGCCCACCTCCTGGTCACGTCGATCCGGCGCCGGCGGCGCGACCTCGCGGTGCTGAAAGCCCTCGGTTTCGTACGGCGTCAGGTCTCAGCCGCCGTGGCCTGGCAGGCCACCATCGTCGTCGCCCTCGCGCTCCTCATCGGACTGCCGGTGGGCGTGGCCGCTGGGCGCGAGGCCTGGCGATTCTTCGCCACTCGGTTGGGCGTGGCTCCCGATCCCCAAGTGCCGATCCTCGCCGTGCTCGTGTTCATCCCAGTCGCGCTGGCCATCGCCAACGCCGTCGCAGCGGTACCGGCCTGGGTCGCCGGGCGCCTGCGCCCGGCGACCGTCCTCCGGAGCGAGTAAGCGGCCGTTGGTACCGTCCATCGGCTGCAGGCAATAGCCGAACGCCACCAACGCTGGCGGTGCCGCGCGCACGACTACACGACTTCAGGTCGCGCGGCCCCCGCCGAACCAAGCGGCTATGTCAGCGCTTCGGGTCTGACAGGCTAAGAGGTTAAGGGCCCATTGCAAGAGTGCACAGGGAGCCCCTGCGCCCGTTGAAGCGCCATCTCAGCAACGCGGTGTTCCGCCAGCCCCTCGCCGACGCTCGACGCGCACGCCCATAGGGGCCGGGGAAGACAGACGGGGACGACTCAAGGCCAACGTGACAGGCCCTTTGGACTGCTTGTTCGTGTGGTGGTCGGGACCGGCGTCGATCCGGTGACCTTCCGCTTTTCAGGCGGAATAGGCTGGGTTGGCAGGTGCTAACTCATGCTGTGCCGTCCGCATAATCCCTGGTCAGGCGCACTGGGCGGCAGAGAGCATCACCGGACGACAGGCGCCGGACGCGGGATGCTCGCGGGATCGACGCGGGATGGAGACGAATCTTGCTAAGACTTGCGGTCGTCACGCTGCGTGGCAGGCGTCGAGAAGTCGCGCCGCTCACTTGGACATGCTCGTCCTCGTGGTAGCACGAGGCGCCTATGTCGGGTCGGGCAGTCTGGGCGTGTTCGCGGTCGGCCCGTCAAGGCGACGGATCCGGCCACTGGCGTTGCCAGGTTGGCTGCCGGCGCTGAGAGAGGGTGGACGTCGGTGAACGAGTGGTACTTGATTTGCAGGTCTCCGAGCGCGAAGAAAGTTTGCTGGGGCACCGAACGTTGCGAAGCTACTGCACTCAAAAGGTAGACCGATAAGGCCTCGCCGGGGAGGGAACGTGAACATGTTTGACCGGCTCTCCACGAACTGCCGGCGATCGCGGATTTTCCCCGGTGTCGATCATCGAAATTCCCTGGCTGACCAGCCGGGTGGGGTGTTGCTGAGACTACGTGTTGGTCTTGGTGGTCACCGCCTTGCGGAGGTTCTCGGCGCGGGCGCGGTGGGCGCGCATGCGGTAGCTCTCCCCGTCGATGTTGAACACGACGGAGCGGTGTAGGAGCCGGTCGAGCATGGCGACGGCGACGGTGGGGTCGTCGAAGATCTGGCCCCATGACGCGATGCCGAGGTTGGTGGTGAGCACGGTCGAGCTCTTCATGTAGCGCTGGGTGATGACCTGGAACAGCGCGGCGGCGGCTTCGGACGCGAGGGGCAGGTAGCCGACCTCGTCGATGATCAACAGCCGAGGCCCGGCGAAGAAGCGCATGGTGGTCGCCCATCTGCCTTCGAGCGCGGCGCGGTGACAGCGCGCCGCGAGGTCCGCGGCGGTGGTGTAGTAGGTGCGGTAGCCGGCATCGACGGAGGCGTGGCCCAGGCCGACGGCGAGCATCGTCTTGCCGACGCCGGGCGGCCCGATCAACAGGACGTTGCCGTGCTCTGCGACGAAGCGCAGTGTCGCGA
>JBBSGQ010000002.1:0-30576 GCA_038253965.1 Acidimicrobiales bacterium
GACGACAGCGGCGAAGACATCACCGCACTGAGATCGATCCTGTTCGATGACGCCATCGCGGCGGCCTCATCGGGACGTCCCGACGTCACCCGATCACCCGACGACCATTACGTCCTCTACACCGGGGGCTCCACCGGCATGCCGAAAGGTGTCGTCTGGCGCCACGAAGACGTGCTGCACGCGCTCGGAGGTTGCATCGACGCCTACACGAACGAGCGCGTGGCCAACGACACGGCGCTGGCCGACAAGGCTCGAGCCAGCGCAGCTCCCCTGGTCAGCCTGAACGCCCCGCCGCTGATGCACGGTGCCGCTCAATGGGGCGCGCTTCGGTTCTTCTTCGAGGGCAACACGGTGGTGTTCCTTCCGGAGTTCTCACCTGAACTGGTGTGGACGACGGTGCAGGAGGAGGGGGTCAACACGATCTCCATCACCGGCGATGCCATGGCCCGGCCGATGGTCGAGACGCTCGAGTGCCAGCCCGGACGATGGGACCTGTCGTCGCTGATGGTCGTGTCGAGCAGCGCGGCGATCTTCTCTGCGACGGTGAAGGACCGCTACCTCGACCTGCTCCCGAACCTGATGATCGTCGACGCCATCGGGTCGAGTGAAAGCGGGATGAACGGGATGGCGGTGCAGGGCAAGGGGCAGACCGCGACGCATGGCGGTGGCGGCCCGACCGTCGTGGCCGGGCGCGACGCCGTCGTGCTCGATGACGCGCTGCGACCCCTGCCGCCAGGCTCGGGCGTGGTTGGCAGGTTGGCGCGCAGTGGCAACCTCCCTCTCGGCTACTACAAGGACGAGGTGAAGACTGCGGCCACGTTCGTCACCTCACCTGACGGCAACCGCTATGTGGTCGCCGGTGACTACGCCATGCTCGAAGCTGACGGCTCGATCACCCTGCTCGGTCGAGGCTCGGTTTGCATCAACTCCGGTGGCGAGAAGATCTATCCCGAGGAAGTCGAGGCAGCGCTGAAGGCGCACCCCAGCGTGTTCGACGCGATAGTCGTCGGTGTGCCCGACGAGCGGTGGGGCCAGGCGGTCGCCGCGGTGGTCGAGCCGCGCGAGAACATTGCGCCGCCGACGCTCACCGAGCTCGATGCCCACAGTCGTGCCAGGCTTGCCGCGTACAAGACGCCGCGTCACCTGATCCTCGTCGATCAGATCGTGCGCTCCCCGAGTGGCAAGCCCGACTACCCGTGGGCCACCCGCCTCGCCGCCGATCGTGTTCTCGGACCCTCACCCGATTTGCCGTAACGGTTGAGACGGTGGGGGGACTGACAACCAGCTTGTAGCCCGCGCGGCGTCGACCGCCGTTCACGGGTAGGTGTCGCTACGGTGGCGACCAGCCCGCTCGACAGGCGGGCACGACCCGAGAGGAGAGCCATGACCATTCCCTGGAGTTGTCTCACGCTCCCACCGGTCCGCAACACGGGCTGGGTCGAGTCCGCCTTCGGGTACCGGTAGCCGTGCACGCGATCCGACCACCCGAGCTATGTCCCACCCACGAGCGTGAAGCGCTCCTGAGCCGTCTTTTCGCCGTACGAGCGGCGACCGAGGAGCTGGCAGCGCCTCTCGTCCCGGAAGATCAGGTCGTGCAGTCGATGCCCGATGTGAGCCCGACGAAGTGGCACCGGGCGCACACCACCTGGTTCTTCGAAACGTTCATCCTCGGCCCCCACGCTCCCGGCTACCGGCCGGTCGAGCCGACCTATGACTACCTGTTCAACTCCTACTACGAGCAGGTCGGTCCCCGGTTCCCGCGACCCGAGCGCGGCTTGTTGTCCCGACCCACCGTGGCCCAGGTGGCCGAGTACCGGGCGATGGTCGACGAGCGGCTCGGGGCCTTCCTCACTGACGCGAGCGAGCAGACGTGGCGCCAAGTCGCCGCCCTCGTCGACTTGGGCACCCATCACGAGGAGCAGCACCAGGAGTTGCTCCTCATGGACATCAAGCATGTTTTCTCCCGCAACCCCCTCCGTCCCGCGTACCGGCCGGTCGCGGCGGTCAGCGACGCAGCCCAGGCTCCGCCCGTGCGTTGGATCGATGTCGACGTGGACGGCGTCGTCGAGATCGGGCACGACGGTGGCGCCTTCGCGTTCGACAGTGAGGGTCCGCGCCATCGGGTGCTCGTGGAGCCGTTCCGTCTCGCTGACCGGCTCGTGACCTGCGGCGACTGGACGGACTTCATCGCCGATGGGGGCTACTCCCGTCCCGAGCTCTGGCTGTCAGAAGGATGGGCCACCGTGCAGCTCGAGGGCTGGCAAGCTCCGCTGTACTGGGCGGCCGACGGGGATCATTGGTCGGTGTTCACCCTCGGCGGCTCGGGGCCTGTCGTCCCGACCGAACCGGTGGTCCACACGAGCTTCTTCGAAGCCGACGCGTTTGCGCGCTGGGCCGGAGCTCGTCTCGCCACCGAACAGGAGTGGGAGGTGGCGGCCACCCGCCTGAGTGCCGGTGATGTTCCGAACGATCTCGGCAGCGGCGTGCTGCATCCACGCCCCGCCCGGCTCGCGCAGAGCCTCGGTGTACGGCAGCTTGCCGGCGACGTGTGGGAGTGGACCGCCAGCCCGTACAGGCCGTACCCCGGCTTCCGCCCAGCGGCGGGCGCCGTCGGTGAGTACAACGGCAAGTTCATGTGCAACCAGATGGTGCTGCGGGGCGGAGCTTGCGTGACCCCCGTCGGCCACACCCGACCGACCTACCGCAACTTCTTCCCGCCGGGCGCCCGCTGGGCGTTCAGCGGCCTGCGACTCGCCGCAGACGCCTAGATCGTCGCCGGCGAACCACTCTCACCTCGCGTCCCTCAGGAGCTTCCCCATGTCTTCGTCCACCTCCATGTCCACGCCCGTCATCGCCCCGGTGATCGACGTCCACCTGCACCCTCATGACCTGCGAGCCGCCTTGTTGGAAGACGTCCGTCGCGGACTCGCATCGTCTCCCCGGACACTGCCTCCGAAGTGGTTCTACGACGATCGCGGCAGCGAGCTGTTCGACGAGATCACGCGGCTGCCCGAGTACTACCCGACCCGATGCGAGCGCGAGATCCTCGAGCGCGAGGCGGCATCGATCGCCGAACGTTCGGGCGCCGACACGGTGATCGAACTGGGCTCGGGCACGTCCGACAAGACCCGAACGCTGCTTGACGCGTTCCATGCGGGAGGCCGGCTGCGGCGCTTCGTGCCGTTCGATGTCTCCGAGGGCATCCTGCGGTGGTCAGCGGCGGCCATGGCCGAGCGGTATCCCGGCGTCGCCGTGCACGGCGTGGTCGGCGACTTCGACCACCACCTCGACCGGCTCCCTGCCGGGGGGAGACGTCTGGTGGTGTTCCTCGGCGGGACCATCGGCAACTACGAACCGGGCGACCGGGTGACGCTTTTGCGGAAGCTAACCAGGCAGCTCGCGGTCGGCGATGCGCTTCTGCTCGGCACGGACCTGGTCAAGGAGCCCTCACGACTCGTGGCCGCATACGACGATGCTGCAGGGGTCACCGCAGAGTTCAACCGCAACGTGCTCCGCGTCCTCGGCCGCGAGGTGCGCGCCGACTTCGCGCCCGAGCGCTTCGAGCACGTCGCCTTGTGGGATGCGGACGAAGAGTGGATCGAGATGCGTCTGCGATCGATCGGCACCCAGGTCGTCCGTGTCGATGCGCTCGACATCGATCTGCAGTTCGCCGACGGTGAGGAGATACGGACCGAGGTCAGCGCGAAGTTCAACCGGGCCAAGGTGGATGACGAGCTGACCGCTTCGGGACTGCAGCTCGCCGAGTGGTGGACCGATGCGGCCGGCGACTTCGCGGTGAGCCTGTCGTTTCGGGCCGATGGCGAACCGGAGGTTCGTCATCGAGTCTAATCGACCGTCAGGTCCCGGTGAAGGTGGGCGGGCGCTTCTCGGCGAACGCGGTCGGACCCTCCTTCGCGTCGTTCGTGGCGAACACGGGCCAACCGAGCTCGAGCTCCTTGGCCAAGCCGTCGGCCTCGCTCAGGCTGGCGGTGGCTCGCATCGACGTCAACACCGCCCGGACCGCGACCGGACCGTTGGCGGCGATCAGGTCAGCGAGCTCGTGGGCCTTCGCCAAGGCCTCTCCGTCGGGAACGACGTGGCCGATGAGGCCCATCTCCTTGGCCTCGGCGGCCGAGATCAAGCGACCGGTGAGCAGCAGATCGGCAGCGTTGGTGAAGGCGATCTGGCGCTGCAACCGGACAGTCGACCCCCCGACGGGGAACAGCCCGCGGCGCACCTCGGCGATGCCGAACTGCGCGCTCCCGCCGGCCACCCGGAGCTCGGTCGCCTGAAGGATCTCCGACCCACCGGCGACGCAGTACCCCTCGACCGCCGCGATCAGCGGCTTGCTGGGCCGGAAGTGCCGCAGCAGCGCCTTCCAGTGGAGGTCCGAGTCCTCGGCCATCCGGGCGGACCAGTCGTCGCTCATCCCCCCGGCCAGGGCTTTGAGGTCCATGCCTGAGCAGAAGTGGCCCCCGGCTCCGGTCAGGATCCCGACACGCAGCTCCGGATCCTCGTCGAGCTCCTTCCACGCGTCGTAGGCCCGGACGAGCATCTCCCCGCTGAACGCGTTGCGGGCTTCGGGACGATTGAGGGTGACGGTCAGAACCGGCCCATCGCGCTCGGTCAGCAGGTGCGGTTCAGCCATCCCATCAGACTAGAACACGTTCCAGTCAGGCCCTCCGAGCGAGCTGCAGGCGCCTCCCGACCAGGTCAACGAGGATCGTTGATCGGCACCGCGCGATTGGCGAGAATGCCCACTTGCTGTTCCCGACGTTCGAGTTCGCCGTCTTCTTCTCGTTGACGTTCCTCGGCAACTGGCTGCTGCGGCCCCATCCACGCTCCTGGCGATGGTTCCTGCTCGGCGCCAGCTACGTGTTCTACGCCTGGTGGGACCCACGGTTCGTCGTGCTGCTGGCGGGGTCCACAGTGGTCAATCAGGTGTCGGCGCTGGCCATCCACCGGTCGGCCGACCCAGGTCGAAGACGGGTCCTGCTCGTCGTCGCGGTTGCGGCCAACCTCGGAGTCCTCGGGTTCTTCAAGTACTACGGCTTCTTCCTGACCTCAGTGGCAGGGGGCTTCGCCAAGGTCGGCCTGCACGTCAACCCGCCGCTGCTGCAGATCGTGCTCCCGGTCGGCATCTCGTTCTTCACGTTCCAGGCGATGAGCTACGTGATCGACACCTACCGGCGGGACACCGAGCCCGCGCCGTGGCTCGACTTCGCGGTGTACCTGTCGTTCTTCCCCCATCTCGTGGCCGGACCGATCGTGCGAGCCCGCGAGCTGCTCCCCCAACTCAAGGAGCGCGGCGACCCCCGCCACATCGACGCTGCACTCGCCTTCCGGCTGATCTTCGGCGGCCTGTTCAAGAAGGTCGTGATCTCGAGCTTCGTGGCAAGCGCGATCGTCGACAAGGTGTTCGCCAACCCGGGCCAGCACACGAACTTCGAGATCCTGTTCGCGATCTACGGCTACGCGATACAGATCTATGCCGACTTCAGCGGCTACACCGACATCGCCATCGGTTGCGCCTTGCTCCTGGGCCTCCGATTCCCCCAGAACTTCGACGCGCCCTACGCCGCCACGTCCATCCAGAGCTTCTGGCGCAAGTGGCACATGACGTTGTCGTCCTGGCTGCGGGACTACCTGTACATCCCGCTCGGCGGCAACCAGGGCGGGGAGCGCCGTATGCGCCGAAACCTCTTCCTCACGATGGTGATCGGTGGGCTGTGGCACGGCGCGGCCTGGACGTTCGTGGCCTGGGGTGCCATCCACGGCAGCGCGTTGATCATCGAGCGTGGCTGGGACGCCCGCCGCGCCGCCCGGACGAACGCCGCTCCTGGTCGCCGGTCGGCGGTGCTGCGCTGGTTCGTCACCTTCCACGTCGTCTGTCTTGGTTGGGTGTTCTTCAGGGCAGAGTCGTTCACCAAGGCCGGCGACCTGCTTTGGGACCTGGTCACCGTGTGGGGTGTGGGCACGCTGGTCAAGCCGATGCTCGTGTTCGTAGTGGCGAGCATGATCGCCGCCCAGTTCGTGCCGGCCGACGCCGCCGACCGCGCCCAAGCCCTCTTCGCGCGGGCGGGGCCGGCGCTGCAAGGCACCTTCCTCGCCGTCGGCTTGCTCGTCATCGACGCGCTTGGTCCCGTCGGTGTCGCCCCCTTCATCTACTTTCAGTTCTGACATGGCGCTCACTGCACCTCCAGAACCTCCACAAAGCGAGCCACGTACTCTGCGGTACCACGCGTCGGGCAAGTCGCGACCGATGGCCGCGGGCCAGATCGTCCTCGTCGGACTTGTCGCGTTCGGCCTGGCGGGCCTGTTCAATGCCGAATCGCTCTACGCCACCGCGCGACGCCAGCCCTATGGCTGGAAACGCACAGTCGCGCTCGACCTCGTCGGGCCGGTGCGGTCGTTCAGTCGCTCCACAAGACTGAGCGAGCCTCGGGCCAAGATCGAGACGGCCATCGGCCGAGACCCCGAGGCGGGTACCCGCAGCGTCTCCAAGGTGGTGACCGTCGCGACTCGGGCACCGGACGCGCCACCCCCGACGGTCAAGGCGATACGGCCCACCCGGACCCATCGGGTCCGCCTCTGGGTGGGCGGTGACTCGATGGCCCAGGAGTTCGGCACGTCGATGATCGAGAAGGCGGGCCGCCGTGGCACGTTGGACGCCACGCTCGACTACCACGTCTCCACGGGCCTCACCCGACCCGACTACTTCGACTGGCCTGCCTACCTGCGCGACAGGGTGCTGCCGACCAAGCCCGATGCTCTCGTCCTCATGTTCGGTGCGAACGACGCACAAGCGATGGAGGTCGACGGCAAGCCGTACAAGGTGCGCACGCCTGAGTGGCAGGCCGAGTACCGCAAGCGGGTAGGCCTGACGATGGATCTGCTGAGCGGCCAGGGCCGTCTTGTCATGTGGGTCGGGACGCCCCACATGCGCAGCGCAGAGTTCGACGAGCGCCAGACCATCCTGAACGGGATCTACCGAGACGAAGCCGCGAAGCGGCCGTGGGTGCACTTCGTCGACTCCGGCCCGGTCCTCACCCCTCCCGGCGGGGGCTATGCCGCCTACCTACCTGGGGGAGACGGCCAACCGCAACTGGCTCGAGCGAGCGACGGCATACACCTCAGCCGGTTCGGCGCCGATCGGCTGGCCGATGCGGTGTTCCAGGCGTTCGACGCAGAGCTCGCCAAGGCCGATGCGGCCGCCAGTGAGGCGCCGGATACATCGAACCCGTCCGGTTGAGCAGCCAGGCCACCGATTTGGGTCATACGACCGGCATATGCGCGGTGAAGTGACCCAAATTGGTCAGCGGAGTTCACGCATCGCCGTGTCGGATCGCCTGTTCGAGGCTGGCCATCGCATCGACTATCCGGTCGGCCTGGGCTTGTTGCTCGTGCACCATCCGGGCGACACCGAAGCGGATGAGGTGCGTGATCGAATACCTCAGGAACAGGCCGAGCCCGATGAGCATCAGGCCGAGCCCACCCAGGCCACCCGAGATCAGGTACGGGATCTGATCGTTGACATAGCCGGTCCCCGACGCGCCGTACCAGGCCACGCCGACGATCACGAGACCGATGATGGGCAGCGCCATGCCGGCTCGCACCAGGGCGCGCTCGACGTCAGCCGTCGGCTCCGGCACGTGTAGCTCGGCGACGCCTTGCTCCAGACGTTCGGCGGCAGCGCTCTGCGCAGTCGGGTCACTCGGCGGGGCTTGGTTGCTCATGAGGATGCTCCGAGGTAGGCGGCGGAGAGCTCGTCTTCGAGCTCGGAGGGGATGCCGGAGGCGACGACTCGACCCTGCTGCATGACCACCGCCAGGTCGGCCACGCCGAGGACCGTTCGGGCGAACTGCTCGACCACGAGTATCGACACGCCGCTCGCCGCGATCTGGGCCACGAGCTCGTACAGCTCGCCGACGATGAGTGGCGCCAGTCCCATCGAGAGCTCGTCGATCAGCAGGATCGCCGGATCCGTGGCCAGGCCCCGGGCCATCGCCAGCATCTGCTGTTCGCCGCCCGACAACGTGCCAGCCACCTGCCCTGCTCGCTCTCTCAGACGCGGGAAGCGTTCGAACGCTCGATCGAAGACCTCGTTGCCGGCACCGGTGAAGACGAGCATGCGCAGGTTCTCTCGGACGGTCAGATTGCGGAACACACCGCGGCCCTCGGGAATCGTGCACATGCCGATTCGAGCTAGCGCATCTGGGCTCACGCCGTTGACGTGACGCCCGGAGACGTGCACGCAGCCCTCGTCGGGCGACATCTGTCCGTTCCCCACCTTCAGGGTGGTCGTCTTGCCGGCCCCATTCGGTCCGAGCAGAGCTACGACCTTGCCCGCGGGAACGGCCAGATCCACGCCGTGCAGGACCTCGATGCGACCGTAACTGGCCCTCACGTTCCGCAGCTCGAGCAACGGCTCGGCGCCACCGACGACTCGGTTGTTGCTCACGATGGTCCCTGGCCGGCGCTGCCCGAGGCCACCGGCGCCTCACCGAGGTACGCGTCGAGCACCGCCCGGTCGTTCTGGATCTCGTTGGGCGTCCCCGACGCCAGCACCTCGCCGAAGTTGAGCACGTAGATCTGCTGGCAGAGACGCATCACGAGGGGCACATCGTGTTCGACGAGGAGGACCGCTATGCCGTCTCCGGCCAATCGGGTCAGGAGCTCGGCGAACGTGTCGGTCTCGTTCTCGTCGAGACCCGACGCCGGCTCGTCGAGCAGGAGGACCTTGGGTCGAGTGGCGAGCGCCCGACCGAGCTCCACCAACCGGGCCAGGCCCGTCGGCAACGAGTCGGCCCGCTCGCCGGCGACCGCACGCAGCCCGACCCGGTCGACGATCTCATCGGCGTCACGGTCGGGACGGGCAGAACGGTCATGGGCCCAACGCCGGCGTATCTCTGCCGACGTCTGGATGTTCTCCCGGGCGGTGAGCGAGCCGAACACCTCGAGCCGCTGGAACGTGCGAGCCATGCCGAGATGGGCCCGTTTGTGAGCCCGGGTCGCGGTGATGTCGTTGCCTTCGAACGTCACCCTGCCGGCGGTCGGCCCTTGCAGACCGGTGATCACGTTGAACGTGGTGGTCTTGCCTGCGCCGTTGGGCCCGATGAGGCCGGTGATCGCCCCCTCGTCGACAGCCAGGCTCACCTGGTTCACCGCCATGTTCCCGCCGAAACGCACACAAACCTCAGCCGTCTCCAGAATCGGCATCACACCTCCCCACTCTCAGACCCAGCTCACCGTCGAGTGCTCGGACATCATCGGCGCTAGCCCGCCCACCGACCCCTACCAGTTCCGGGATCAACGCGGGAGGCCGTTTGCTCCCATCGTGCTCGGGCGCCGCGTCCTGCGCGGTCGAGCCGGCCGAGTGCCTGCCCTTGGCGCTCGTGCGATCGAAGCGCTCACGCAACTTGGCCGAGATCTCGGCCACCGCACCGTCCGGGTTGCGAGCGAGGCTGATCCCGACCAATCCCGGCAGGACTGTCATGAGGTTGCGGATCGAGGGCACCGCGTCGCCGATCAGGGGGATCATCGCCAAGACGATCCCCCCGAAGATCGCGCCGGCCACAGCCGTTATGCCGCCGACCACCGCCAGCAGCACGACCGGAAGGCCGGGCAGCGCGCCCTGCAGCAACGAGAACTGCTCCGGGCCGACCTTGCCACGCCAGCCGGCGAGGAGGGCGCCGCCCAGTCCTGCGATGGCCGCGGAGAAGGAGAAGATCTCGAGCTTGGTACGGGTCAGATCGAGCCCGAGCGTGGCGCAGGCCGCAGGGCTGTCCTTCATCGCCTGGAGTCGCCGGCCGAACTCGCCGCGGCGCAAAGCGATGATGCCGACACCGACGAGACCGAACGCCAGCGCCATGAGCACCAGATTTGCCCGGTCACTGCTGAACGACAGACCGGGAACGTGGATCCGCTTGACAGCGGCGTCACCGTCTTTGAAGGCATCGATGTTGGTGAACACTGCCTTCTCCAGGAAGAGAGCGAACGCCATCGTGGCCAGCGCGAGGTAGAGACCCTTCAAACGCAGCGCCGGCAGGGCGATCAGCGCGCCGACCGCTGCGGTGATCGCGACCACGGCAACGAGGGCCAGCGGACTGCCGCCCGAACCGACCTTGAACATCACCACTGCACCGAGGCCGGCGAACCCGAGCTGGGCGAGGGATATCTGTCCCGCGTAGCCGATCAGCGGCACGAGCGACAGCATCACGATCGCCAGAGCCAGGCCGTAGCCGAGGCTCTCCAAGGTGTTGCCATGCACGAACGTCGGCGCTATCCAGGCCAGCGCGACGAGGGCCACTGCCGCGACCGCGGCTTCGCGCAACGTGGGGTTCGGGATGCGGTTGCGGCTCTGCGCAGTGCCGAGCAGTGACTCCCGTTCCTGCCGCACGACCAGCAGGACCACGAAGAGCATGATCACCGGGACGGTGTCGACGGTGAGCCAGTTCGTGATCCAACTGGGCCAGTCCGCGGCGTACTTGCTGCCCACGAACTCTCGGGCCAAGCCGAGGATCATCGCTCCGACCACCATGAGCGGCAGGCTGCGCAACTTCCCGACCAGCGCCGCGGCGTAGGCGTTGATCACGAGCAGGGTGAGCTGCACCTGGTCGAGAGCGAGGATGGGAGCGATCAGCACGCCGGCTACCGCAGCGAGCATCGATCCGAGCGCCCAGCTGAGTGCTGACACGCGATCGGGGTTGGCGCCGTTGAGGGCGGCGAGCTCTCGGTTGTCGACCACGGCGCGC
Source organism: Acidimicrobiales bacterium (assembly GCA_038253965.1). Lineage (GTDB taxonomy): Bacteria > Actinomycetota > Acidimicrobiia > Acidimicrobiales > Iamiaceae > JBBSGQ01. The sequence continues at coordinate 10,755 of JBBSGQ010000002.1, forward strand.
ATGGCCACGCCTGCCTTTGTCCGGTACAGCAGGATCCGCAGACCGATCGCCACGAGGATCGCCACCCCGAAGACCACGAGGTTGTGCCAGGGCACCTGGATCGAGCCGATCTTGACCTTGTGACCCTGGAAGAACAGGGGGAGGCTCGCCTGCACTGTGTCGGGTGGCCAGATCACCGTGGCCAGCTGGATCAGGGCGACGAGCAGGCCGATCGACACCACGATCTTGGTGATGGTCGACGCGTCGTGCAGCCGCCGCATGATGAGGCGGTCGATGAAGATCCCGAGCAGGGGCGCGAAGACGAACAGGGTGAGCACGAGGGCGATCGGCGCCGGAAGCCCCCATGCGTCGGGCGACCGCAGCTGCCAGTACACGAAAGCCGAGAACATGGCTATGGCGCCGTGGGCAAAGTTGAAGATGCCCGACGTGGTGTACGTGACGACCAGACCGCTGGCCGCGACAGCGTAGATCGAGGCACTGACCAGTCCGAGGATCAAGATGTTGAGGACGTCGGTCATCTCGCTTGCCTCATCCGCCCTTGAGCTTCGCACCACCGCCGAAATCATCGTTGAGATTGGCGTCGTACTCGTTGCTGCAATCGAACGTGTTCGCCTTCTTCGGTTGAAAGCGCTCGAACTTCCCGCCCTTGACGATCATGTACAAGAAGCAGGTGGTGACCTTGTTGGCGCCGGGATCGGTCTTCATCTGCAGCCCGCCGCCGTCCCAGCTGTGGACCTTCTTGAGCTGGGCGAGCACTGCGGCGCGGGTGAGGTTGTCGCCGACTGCCTTCGCCGCCGTCGCAAACAACAGGCCGGCAGAGAACGCCTGAACGCCCAGCGTCGTGTGCTCGATGCTCGAGCTCACCTTCTTGTAGGCCTCGTCGTAGACCTTGAGCGCCGGGTTGCTGTCGACCTCTTCGAACGGGATCGTGTTGACCTGCACCAACGCACCATCGGCCCCCGGTGACTTCGGAAGGGCCGGGTCGTAGTACTGCTGACCGAGATCGATCACCTCGGGCTTGAAGTTCTGCGTGTCCATGTCTCGGAGGAGCTTCTGCACCTCCTGGAGAGCCGAGACCATGGTGACGTATTGGACGCCCTTGCTCTTCATGTCCTGCACCTCGGAGGTGTATGACTCCTTGATGATGGCCGTCTTCTTGACGTACGTGAACTTGAACCCGGCCTTCTCGTAGGCCTTTTGAATGCGCTTGGCCTGGACCGCAGCGACCGCTATGTCGCCATAGAGCAGTGCGGCCTTCTTCACCGCTCCCGGGTGTTGCTTCGCGATGAACTTCGGCGGACCGGTGTTGAAGTGGTTCGACGGGTTCGGTATGGGTTGGACGAGGTTGTCGGACAACGCCTTGGCCGAGGTGGCGGTGTACGCCGGTACCTCGATGAGACCGCAATCGAGCATCTGCTGCGCGCCCTGGTTGTCGGTGACCGACCCACTGCCCACGATGGCGAACACCTTCTGGTTGCAGGCCTCCTTGGTCGCCTCGAGTTGTTGGAAGAGCTTCGAGTCGATCTTGGTCAATTGCAGCTTGCGACCGTTGATGCCGCCGTAGGAGTTGCAGAAGTCGACGAACGCCTGCATGGATTCCTCTACGCTCGCCGTCGGCACCTTGACCTGGCCGGACTTGTCGGAGATGACTGCCACCTTGATGCCGGTGGCGGTGACTCCATCCGCAGCCTGAGCGGGCGCCTTTGGTGCGCCTCCCTTGGCCTTGTTGCATGGAAGTGGCAACGTGCCGACCTTTGGTCCACCCGGCCCCTTCTTGACCCCGGCATTTGAACCAGTGTCGGTGGCAGCTGCCGCGGTCCCGCCTCCGCCTCCCCCGTTCGTGCTGGCGAGCTCATCCTTGCTGAGCCTGCTTCCACAGGCCGCCGCCAGCATCATGAGCGCGCAGCAGATCGCAAGACCTCGTGATCTCACCGGTGAGAACCCCCTGGTTCGTGACGCATGACACTAACCCACTGCCGCATTTCTGACTAGGCGTCAGAAAGCCGCTTCACCTGGAAGAAACCTCGGAGCCAACCGCATCAACATCGGCGACCGCGCTGACCAGTCGGTCGGTCTGGGCCTTCTGCTCGTAGGTGAGGCGGGCCAACCAGAACCGCAGGAAACCGGCGACCGAGTACCGCAGGAACAGCGCAGCGCCGACGACCGCCAACGACACGCCGAGCAACGCGACCACTATCGCGTCACGCTGCTGCAGAGCGTTCTCCGTGCTGTGCGACAGCAGATAGGCGACGGCTCCGAGCAGTGGTCCGGCCACGAGAAGCGCCACGCCCACCCTCAGGAGCATCCGGTCTCGCGAGACGGCCGGGTCGGCGAGGCGCATGTCCGCCACCTCGGCCTTGAACTCGGCGACACGGTCGGGGCTCTCGATCATGGTGGACCACCCAGGTAGGCACTCGACAATTGTTCTGCGACCTCGTTCGGAGAGCCGATGGTGCTGATGCGTCCCTGCACCATGATCGCGGCCACGTCGGCCACGCCGAGAACGGTCCGGGCGAACTGCTCGACAACGAGGATCGAGATCCCCGAACGGGCGATGTCGGCCACTCTGGCGTAGAGATCCTCGACCACGATCGGTGCCAGTCCCATCGACAGCTCGTCGAGGAGCAGCAGAGCCGGCCGGGTGGCCACCGCCCGCGCCATCGCCAACATCTGCTGCTCACCTCCCGACAACGTGCCGGCCGCCTGGCTCCTTCGTTTGGCGAGCGGCGGGAAGCGGACGTAGGCCTCCGCCTCGATGTCGGACAGCGAGGTACCGGTGTAGGTCGCCATGCGGAGGTGCTCGCGCACGCTCAGGTTCGGGAACACGCCGCGTCCTTCCGGGATCAGGCAGAGCCCGGCCCGAGCCATATCCTCGGCGGACGCGCCGTTCACGCGGCGGCCGGCCAACACGAGGTCGCCATCGCTCGGGGGGTGCAAGCCGGCGATCACCTTCAGGGTCGTGGACTTGCCGGCACCGTTGGGACCGAGCAGCGCCATCACCGAACCCGGCGGCACCGCGATGTCGACGCCATGGAGCACCTCGATCGTCTCGTAGGCGGCATGGACGCCTCGAAGCTCCAGCAGCGGTGTCGCGGCTGCATCGAAGGGCTCGGTGACCGGATGAGCGACAGTCAATCTCGACCTCATGCCGGGGTGCCGGTGCCGAGGTAGGCGGAGAGAACCGTTTCGTCGGCCTTGATCACGTCCGGCGTGCCGCTCGCGATGATCCGTCCGAAGTCGAGCACGTGGACCGTCTCGCAGGCCTGCATCACGAGCGCGACGTCGTGCTCGACGAGGACCACGGCGATGCCGTCACGCGCGAGGTCGGCCAGCAGCCTTGCGAACGCGTCGGTCTCCTCGCTCGTCTGGCCGGAGGCCGGCTCGTCGAGCAGGAGCACGCACGGACGCGTCGCCAAGGCGCGGCCGAGCTCCACCAGGCGGGCCTGCCCTGTGGGGAGTTGGGCCATCTTCGCGTCAGCCAGGTCCCTCAACCCGATCCGCTCGAGGATCTCGGTAGCCACCTCATCGGGGTCGATGCTGCGGTTGCGGGTGTGGCCGCGGTGGATGTCGGCTGCCACGCAGATGTTCTCCCGGACGGTGAGGAGCGTGAACAGCTCGAGCCGTTGGAACGTGCGGGCCAGGCCGCGTCGCGCTCGCTTGTAGGGGGCCAGCCCCGTGATCTCGCGGCCGTCGATGCGTACCGTTCCCGACGTCGGAGCTTGCAGACCGGTGATCACGTTGAACAACGTCGTCTTGCCGGCCCCGTTCGGGCCGATGAGTCCGGTGACCGCCCCAGCCTCTGCGCCGAACGACACGTCCATGAGCGCTTGATGTCCACCGAACCGGACACTCACTCCAGCCACCTCGAGCCGGGACACGTCACGCTCTCCCGATCGACGCAGCGCTCGGTACGGCGAGCGCCCGGTCGAGCTCGCTCACGTCGTCGATGGTGAACGGCCGGTCGACCCCGACGAGCTCGAGCGGCACATCGCGCTCACCGACACCTTGCGACGCACCTCGCCGAGCCGCGAGCGCCATTGCCACACCTGGTGCGACGAACACGACGACAATCGCGAGGATGCCGAACCACCAATTGGAGAGCACATCCACGGTGCGCAATGCGAACAGGACTGCGACCACCGCCACGGTGGCGACGACCACCGCCCTCGCCTTCCGCAGCGGTTCGAACCCTTCGGCGATGTCGGACGTCGCACCGTTCGGGTTCCGGCCGAGGCCGATGCCGACGAGCCCGGGCAGCAACCTGAGCGGCCCGGCTATGGCGTTCAGCGGCGCCGTCACCAGCGGCACGCCGACGGTGATGATCCCGGCGAACAACCCCCCGGCGGCCGTGCCGATGCCACCGACCACCACGAGGAGCACGATCGGCAGGCCGGCGAAGAAATCGAAGTTGCTGGCCGCCACCCCGCCTTGGGCTGCGGCATAGAACGCACCGCCCACACCGGCCATCGCCGCCGACAGCGAGAACACGATGAGCTTGGTCGAGGTGGTGTTCATGCCGAGCGTGGCGCAGGCCGCTGGACTGTCCTTCATGGCGAGCAGTCGTTCGCCGAAGCGGCTGCGCCGGATGGCCACCACCGCCAACCAGAAGATGCCGAACACCACTGACAACACCATGAGCAACGTCTTCGGTTGGTTCGTGTCGAGGCCGGGCAGGTCGATGTTCGACACGCTGAGGTTGCTGCTGCCGAAGAGCCGGACCTTCCACGGACCGAGGTCGAAGTCAGGGATGAGGAACAACCAGCGGTCCATGACGACCGCGAACGCCGCAGTGGCCAGCGCCAGGTAAATGCCACGGAGGCGAAGCGCCGGGAGCGCGACTACCGCGCCGACCGCGCCGGCGAAGACTGCGGCGTAGATCAGTCCGATCGGGTTGCCTCCGCTGCCGTGGTAGCCCATGGCCAACGCCCCGATGGCCGCGAACGTGAGCGGGCACAACGAGATCTGCCCGGCGTACCCGATGAGCGGTACGAGTGACGCGGCAACCAGCGCGACACCGAACAGCTTGCCGAGCGTCTGCGCGTCGGCATCGGAGACCGCGTTGGCGACGAGCCCCGTGACCACCACCACCACCCCTGCCGCCACCAACGTGCCGCGGTAGGACGGTTTGGGGATCACCTCTCGCGTGCGCAACGACGTGTGACCCGCGAGGGTCGATGGCCGCAGCACCAACAGGACGATGAACAGGATCACGATCGGTACGGCCGCCCGGAACTCGGTGAAGTACTCATTCGAGCTCGGGATGTATCCCGTGGCGTAGGCATCGGCCAGACCGATGATCACTGCGCCGACGAAGGTCAGCGGGATGCTGCGCAGCCGACCGATCATCGCCGCGGCGTAGGCGTTGACGATCAGCAACGTGAGCGGGATGTGGCTGAGCGTCAGCAGCGGGGCGGTGAGGATGCCGGCCAGCGCGGCGAGGGAGCAACCGATGGCCCAGGCGAGCATCGCCGAGCGATCGGGGCGGGCGCCGTTGAGCGCCGCCAGTGGCCGGTCATCGACCGATGCGCGCATGGCGATGCCGGCGCGCGTCCGGTACAGCAGCAGGCGTAGGCCGATCGCGACCGCGACCGCCAGCAGCAGCCCTATCCCTTCGTGCCATGTGACGTTGGCGCCCAGCACGCTGATCGTCTTGCCCTCGAAGAACCGATCGACCGGGTGCGCCTGGTCCTCCGGCCAGATCCAGCGACCGAGCTCGAGCAGCGCGACGAGCAGCGAGATCGACACCACGAGCTTGGTGACTTCTGAGGTGCCCTGTAACCCCCGCATGATCACCACTTCCAACAAGACGCCGAGCAGGGGTGCGGCGATGAAGAGGACGAGGAAGAGGGCGAGCGGGGCCGGCAGCCCCCAGGCGAGAGGCGAACGCAGCTGCCAGTAGAGGAACGCTCCGAGCATCCCGATCGCGCCGTGAGCGAAGTTGAAGATGCCGGTGGTGGTGTACGTCAGCACCAGCCCGCTCGCGCCGATGGCGAAGATCCCGGCGGCGCAGATCCCGGTGATGCTGAGCGTGAGGAATTGGTCCATCAGCCCGCCTCCGGCGGGCGCCCTCGGCCCGCGTCCGGCGGAGGTCCAGCTCCGTCGAACCAGGTCGTCGCTGCGCTGAGCCCTCGGCCCGCCTCCGGCGGGGGACGCTCAGTCACCGCTTCGGCGGTGGGACGCCGTAGTCGTTGGTCAGCTTCGCCGTGTTCTTGGGGTTGCAGTTATAGACACCGGTATCGGGCTCGGTGAACTTCTTGTCATACACGAACTTGTCCTGATCGAGACGCATCACGACGAAGCAGTCCGTCGGCTCGAGGCCTCCCGGGTTGCTCGGACCGTGCAGACCACCGCCGGTCCACGTCGTGACCTGCTTGGCCTTGTCGATGAGGCACTTGCGGGTCAGATCGTTCCCACACTCGGTCGCTGCCTTGGCGAACAACAGCCACGACGACAGGCCTTGCGCTCCGAGCAGGGCCACCTTGCCGGACGGGTTGTACTGCTTCATCAGGTCGAGGTAGTCCTGGGTGGCCTGGTTGTCCTTGGCCAGCTCGAACGGATACGTGGCGAGGCGGACATAGGTGCCCTTCGCCGTCGATCCACCTTCTGCCGCATACTTCGAGTCGTAGAAGTTCGCCTGCTGCATGGTGTACTTGGGGTACCAACCGACGGTCTTCATCGCCTTCTGCAGGGCGGTGAGGAAGCCCGGTTCGCCGATGAACTGCAGGACCTGCACGCCCTTGCTCTTCATGTCTTCCACGAACGGGCGCCAGTTGGACTCGCCGGCCGCGTTGTACTTGCGGTCGAACACGACCTTGTAGCCGAACTGCTTCGTCGCTTCGACGTCGGCGTCCTTGGCGATGACGATCGAGGCGAGGTCGCCGGTGAACGTGCCGAGGTGCTTCACAGCCTCGGGGTCGACCTTCGCCAGGACCCGGAACGCACCGACCGTATCGCGATCGACAGGAACCGGCAGCGGTTGCACTTGCAGGCCGCCGGCCCGTGCCTTCGCACTGACCGTGTAGCCAGCGATGTTGGGAAGCCCGCATTTCGCGCGAGCGCCGTTGTCGCCGTCATCGAGCGCGGCGCCGCCGCCGACCATCGCGAAGTCCGTCTGGCATGCCTTGGTGATGACCGACGGGTACTCGAATAGCTTGGCGTCGAGGTCGGTGAGGGAGAGCTTCCGGCCCAGGATGCCGCCGTGCTCGTTGCACCATTTCGTGAACGCAACGGCCGTGTCGTACATCTCCACGTCCAGCCCGGGCCGGATGGAGGAGCCCTTGTCGGTGACCGTGCCGACCTTGATCTCCGATGCAGTCACCCCCTTGTCGGACGAGCCCTTGGGCGTGCGCTTGCTGCACACGGTCTTGATGTCCCCGAAACCACCCGTGGACAGCTTCGAGGCTCGGCCGCCGCCCCCGGCGGTGGTGGCGGACTTCTCGGTGTTCCCCGTCTCCACGCTCTTCTTGCTGCGGGTGCACCCGCTGCCGAGCAACGTGAGGGCGACGAGGACCGCGACGCCTCGCCTGAACGTCAGGGACCGAGCCATGCAGAAACCCCATTCTGTTGGTGGCCAGGCGGTCGACTTCCCCCGTGACCGAACCTCTGACGATGCGTCAGGTAGCGGACGAGATCATCGCGTAGCGAGGCGGGCCAGACAAGGCCTCCTCGGCACACGGCTCGTTGCACCACCGCTCAAGTGTCAAGCCGAGGCGATGAGATCCCCCAGGCGGCGAAGATGCGAAGTCCCACCACCCAGAGAGAGCTCCACCTGCTTCGCCCATCGAAAGCACCTGTGGACCGGGTAGTCCACGTCCACCCCGACGCCTCCGTGAAGATGCTGCGCAGCGTGGACAACGCGCTGTGCGCCCTCGGCCGCCCAGAACTTGGCGATGGCGAGCGCCTGGCCTGCTGATCGCCCTTCGGCGAGTTGCCAGGCCGCCTGCCATGCAGTCAGCCGGACGGCCTCGGTGTCGATGTAGGCGTCGGCGGCGCGGTGAGCGACTGCTTGGAACGTGGCGATCTTCATGCCGAACTGCTCTCGTTCGGATGTGTACCTGGCTGTGGTCCGCAGGGCCGCTTCGCAGACGCCAGCTTGGATGGCGCACAGCCCGGCCAACGCCCGTTCGGTGATCCAGGCCACGATCTCGCGGCCGTCATCGTCGCCACCCAGCATCGCATCACCGGTCACCGTGACGGCGTCGAGGTGCAGCGTGTGCACCGGCTCGAGGTTGACCGCAACGCGACGGTCGAGCGTCACCCCGTCGGCCGCCGGGTCGACGAGGAACACGGCGCTCTGGCCGTTGCCGGTGACGGCTGGGACGAGGATGGTGCGGGCCAGATGGGCAGCCGGGACGAGAACCTTTTCGCCGTCGATCCGCCACTGGTCGCCCTCTCGAGTCGCCGAAGTCGTCGGCACGTCGGGCGGCAACGCGTCCCCGGCCTCCACCAGCGCCGCGGTGAGCACGGCGTCGCCCACAGCCACTGCGGGCAGCAGCGCCTTGCGTTGCGCATCAGAGCCGAACTCGGCCACCGGCATCGAACCGAGCACGAGGGTCGCCAAGAGCGGGACCGGGGCGAGGGCGCGACCGACCTGCTCCAGCAGCAGTGCAGCTTCGAACATGCCGTACCCGCCGCCTCCCTGCTGCTCCGGCAGGCAGAGGCCGAGAAGGTCAGCCTTGGCCATCTCGGCCCACACGTCGCGCGCGAACCAGTCGGGCTCGGACTCGATCTCGCGGAGCCGCTCCGGCGGTAACTGTTCGCCGAGGATGCGACCGGCAAGGTCGGTAATGGCCTGCTGTTCGTCGCTGATCGTCACGTCCATGGGACTCCTCACATCCTCGGTGTACGGGGCATGCCCAGGCCGAACATCGCGATGAGGTCCCGCTGGATCTCGTTGGTCCCGCCGCCGAACGTCAAGATGAGCGTGCCCTGGAACGCTCGTTCCAGGCGACCGGCCAGAGCGGCCGCTGTCGACTCCGGCGGTGAAGCGGAAGCGGGGCCCACGATCTCGGCGAGGAGACGGTATGCCTCGATGAAGAACTCGGTCCCGAACACCTTCGTCGAGCTCGCGTCAGCGGGGTTGACCCGTTGGCCGGCGGCTTCCAACGCCGCGACCTTCCAGTTCATGAGGATGAGGTACTCCAGCCCGGCGCGCACCCGGGCCAGGTTCATCCGCACCCACTCCTGGTCGATCACCAGCCGGCCGTCAGGAAGTTTGGTCTCCTTGGCCCAGGCAACCATGTCCTCGTAGACCCGCTCCACCATGCCGGGAGGCGCCAACCCGATCCGCTCGTAGTTGAGCTGGTTGATGATGAGATCCCACCCGCGGTTGAGCTCGCCGATGATGGCGGATCCGGGGACACGGACGTCGTCGTAGAACGTGTTGAACGTCGATGCGTTCACCATCGTGTTGATCTTCGAGTAGGTGAAACCCGGATCGGTGGTGGGAACGGCGAAGATCGTGATGCCGCGGTGCTTGGCCGCATCAGGATCGGTGCGAGCGGCCAGCCAGATGTAGTCGGCGTAGCTGGCCAGCGACGTGTACATCTTCTGACCGTTGATCACCCACTCGTCACCGTCCTTGACCGCTTTGGTCTTCAGAGAGGCGAGGTCGGTGCCCGAGCCCGGCTCGGTGTACCCGATGGAGAAGTGCACGGTCCCGGCAAGGATCTTCGGCAGGAAGAAGTCCTTCTGCGCCTGGGTGCCGAACTGCATGATCGTCTGGCCCACCGTGTTGATGGAGAGGAACGGCACGGGGGCCCCTGACCGCCAAGACTCGTTCATGAAGATGAACTGCTCGACCGGTCCGAACCCCCGACCGCCGTACTCCTCGGGCCAACCGACTCCGAGCCAACGGTCCTTCCCCAGCTGACGCACCGCATCGAGACAGGCTGGGCCGCCGCTTTCGCCGGCGCTGGTCTCGGCGGCCACTTCGGGCGTCACCAACTCGGCGAAGTAAGCACGCAGCTCCTGCTTCAGCGCTTCTTGCTCTTCGGTGTAAGCGAGATGCACGCGATACCCCTCCGGAGTCGACTCGTCGTCCGGTGCTCGTCTCACCGCCCGAACTGGAACACGTTCTAGTCGCGACGGGCAGGTCGGCGCCCGCCGGACGACCCGACCACCCCGCCGACCCCCCCGCCAATTTGGGTCGTTTGACAGCGCTATGTGCGGTCAAACGACCCAAATTCGCAGGCGGGGCGGGGCGGGGCGGTGGGGTGGGGTCAGGCGACGACTGCGGCCTCGCGGAGCGCAGCCACACGGTCGCTGGCAATGCCCCACGCCGCCAGAGCGCCCTCCGTGTCGTGCCCGGCCCTGATGGCCGGACGAGGCACTGCGTTCGGAGTGCGGTCGAACCGGGGAGCGGGTGCGGGATGAGGCGCTCCGGCGACGTCGAGGAACGTGGACCGTGCGACGTTGTGGGGATGACCGACCGACTCGAGCACGTCGAGCACCGGTGCCACACACGCGTCGCGCTCACGGAACAGCTCGGTCCAGTCTTCGCGGGAGCGCGCCCGGAACACGCCGGCCAGCCGTTCGCGGAGCTCCGGCCAGCGAGCCTGATCATGCTGGTCGGGCATCGACCGGTCCTGTGACAAGCCGAGCCCGTCGACCAACTCAGCGAAGAACTGTGGCTCGATGGCCCCGACAGCCATCCAGCCACCATCAGACGTCTCGTAGCAGTCATAGAAGGGAGCACCTGAGTCGAGGAGGTTCTCTCCCCGCCGGTCGGACCAGAAACCTCTCGCCCGCGCCCCGACGAACGGCGCCATGAGCAGAGCCACCCCGTCGACCATCGCCGCGTCGACCACCTGCCCCAGGCCGGAGCGCTCCCGCTCCCAAAGGGCTGCGAGCACGCCGAGCGCGAGCAGCATGCCCCCACCTCCGAAGTCAGCAACGAGGTTGAGCGGTGGGGTTGGTGGTTGCCCGGCCCGGCCGATGGCATGCAGCGCGCCACCGATCGCCGCATAGTCGATGTCGTGCCCGGCCTTCGCAGCCAGGGGACCGTCCTGGCCCCAGCCGGTCATGCGCCCGTAAACCAGTCGCGGATTGCGCTCCTGGCACGGCTGCGGTCCGACGCCCAGGCGCTCGGCCACGCCTGGCCGGAACCCCTCGATCAGCACGTCCGCTCCGGCCACCAGATCCAGCACGAGAGCCACGCCATCGGCATGCTTGAGGTCGACGCCCGCCGACCGGCGATTCCGCGACAGCACGTCGTATGGGTTGATGGGGTCGTCCGGCGCCGGGCTGCCGACCGGGACGAGATCGGCACGCCCCCGTGGACGGTCGATGCACAACACCTCGGCGCCCTGGTCGGCAAGCACCATGCAGCCGAACGGCGCCGGGCCGAGACCGGCCAGCTCGACCACCTTGAGGCCGCTCAGCGGTCCGCGAGGCACGTCAGCGGGTGGCGCTCTGGGTCCCGACCTGGTCCGCGACCTCGCAGCACGCATCGAGCATGGGCCGGATGAAGGCCTGTTTGGCGCAGATGGTGTGCCCATCGGCCACTTGATGCACGCGGGCATGCGGGATGGCGAGCAACAGCTTGAGCTGCTGCAGAGGGGGGATGGCCCGATCTTGGGTGGTGACTATCAGCGACGTCGGGACGTCCACTCCATGGATCCACGATCGGGCGTCGTAGGTTCCGATGGCGTTGGCCGCCTCCATCACCTGTCTGATGTCGTGGCGTTGCATCTCTGCCGCCGCCCATCGGCGGAAGCTGGCGGGCCGGGCACGGACGGCCAGCGGAACCCGGCGGCGCACCCAGTCCAGAGGCACCTGGGTGGCAGCCTGGCCGAGCCGGGTGCTCCCCGCCGCGGCTGCCATCGCCGTCACGAAGATCAAGCGCTCCCGCACCCCCGGAACGAACTGGACCCCCGTGGCGCACATCACGAGACCGTCAACCTTGTCGGGGTGCTGCCTCCAGAGCAGCTGAGCGACGGGACCACCCAGGGAGTACCCGGCCACGATCGCCGATCGCACCCCCAACTCGTCGAGGAGGGCGGCCACGTCATCGGCGCAGTCGGCCAACCGGAACCTCTTGCGGGATCGCAGGCCGCGGCCGTGGCCTCGCAGATCGGGGGCCAGCACGCGAAAGCGCCGTCCAAGCGGCTGGAACACCTGGAACCAGTTGAGCCCGCCCGAGGCCAGTAGGCCGTGGAGCAGCACGACTGTCGGCGCACCCGGCGGGCCGGGCACCTCGCGCACGAACGTCGTGCCACGGCCCGGAAGCTCGACTCTGCGGCCGAGAGGGATTGGAGGGCCGCCAACGGCAGCTGTCAGATCGACGTCGGTCACCGGGCCACAATATGACGACCCGTCAGATTGTGAGAGGTTCTGCGATGACCGACCACCCCCTCCATCCCGACATCGACTTCCTCAGCGGCGCGTTCTGGGGCCGCGATCCGCACCCCGAGCTGACGTGGATGCGCAAGAACGCACCCGTCTACTTCGACGGTCAGGTGTGGGGTGTGGCCCGCTACGACGACGTGCGCGCGGTGTCGAAGGATCCGGTCACGTTCTCGAATGCCGGGGGCATCAGGCCGGACTCCGGGCCGATCCCGATGATGATCGACATGGACGATCCTGATCACTGGCGGCGGCGCAAGCTGGTGAACCGCGGCTTCACGCCGAAGCGGGTCCGGGCCAATGGGGAGCGTGCGCGCGTGGTGTGCGACGAGATCATCGACGCGGTGTGCGAGCGCGGCGAATGCGATTTCGTCTGGGACATCGCCGCTCCCCTGCCGCTCATCATGATCGGCGACGCGCTCGGTGTTGCCCCCGAGGACCGGGCCGATCTCATGCGCTGGAGCGACGACATGCTGCGGGGCCTCACGGGCGCGGCCGAGACGATGCAATCGGCGGTCGATGCGTTCGCTGGGTACAGCGACTACGCCAGTCGGGTCATCACGGCTCGGAGGGATGCGCCTCGCGATGATCTCATGAGCGTTCTCGTCCACGCCGAGGTCGACGGTGACCGGCTCGATCACGACTCGCTGATCCACGAATCGCTGCTCATCCTCATCGGCGGTGACGAGACCACGCGCCACGTCATCAGCGGCGGCGGGTTCCAACTCCTGCAGAACCGCGCGAACTGGGAGACGCTGCGGGGGGACCCGGCTGGGCTAGCCGCGGCCGTCGAGGAGATGCTGCGATGGGTGTCCCCGATCAAGAACATGGCCCGCACCGTCACCTGCGACACAGTTCTACGGGGTCAGCAGTTGAAGGAAGGCCAGAAGCTCCTGTTGCTGTACGGCTCGGCCAACCGTGACGAGGACGTGTTCGAGGAGCCCTTCGTGTTCGATATGGCCCGTGAACCGAACGAGCACGTGGCGTTCGGCTTCGGCTCCCACTACTGCCTGGGCAACAGCTTGGCTCGCCTGGAGTTGGCGGTGATGTTCGAGCGGCTCCTGACCCGTCTACCCGATCTCGCGCTGGTGAGCGACGACGAGCCGGCGCATCGTCCGGCCAACTTCATCAGCGGCTACGAGTCGATGCCTGTCCGTTTCTCTCCAACCCGACCGGTCGGCGACCGGGCTCCTCGTACCCTCCATGACGGCTGAGGCGCACCGAGGATGCAGCGACTGGACCGACATGGAGGCACTCATGGCGCACGCTCGGTGCGCTTCTTCGTGTGGACTCGCTCGGCGAGAACCGCCGTGGTCTCCCTCTGCCATTGCGTGACCAGGTCGGCCCAACGGCGGATGTCGACCCGGCCGAACATTCCGTCGTCGATCAGGTCTTGACGCGCCAGGTCGCTCAGCGCGACCTCATCACCGTGTTTGGCGCGTCGCGCAGCCGCCGCCGCGGACATGCGGGATACGACTGACAACCTATCGAGCGCCGACCGGTCCAGAGGCACCCGGTGCAGATCTCGAACCCGGGCCCTGACCGCCGAGCCGAGCCTCAGCATGAGTTGGCGCTCGGGGCGGTCGAGGCCGGGCACATAGGCGATGCGTCGGGCACCTGATGGTTGGTCGGCTGCGCTCTCCGCTCCGATCACGGTGATCAGCGTCCGTGCGTTGGTGCCGTCGAAGCGGCGATCTGTTCCCAGCTGGGCGGTGAAGGTGTCGTCATCGGTCACGAAGCCGATCCCGTGTCGTTGCAGTTCGAACAACAGTGCGGGCCCGACCGTGAACGATGACAACGACCGCAGACGCACCAACACCGGGCCTCGTGACGCGAGACGGGGTATGGCCTGACGGCTCAGCTCGCGTGTTACCGGCATGGCCCAACGTGCAGCCGCCGTGCCATGGTCTGCGGTAGGGATGGCGAGTGCCCCGACCACGATGGCAAGGCCGGTCAGCCCCACACTGGCCGTGACCGCGAGGCGCCGGCGCAATTCGGGTCGCGTCGCCATCCGGGCGGTTCGGGTCACAGCGATGACCAGCACGGTCCACGTGAACATCGAGATCGGCCACAACCACCGCACGTAAGACGTCGAGACGAGACCGATCGCTGATTTGGCATTCGCAACGCTCACGAAACCGAAGACGATCGCCACAGCTGCGGTCGCCAGTCCGGCCACGACAACGCGGTCCTGGGCCCGACGGGCAAGCCACGCCAGCGCCACGCCGATGACGGCCACCACGGCCAGTCCCGCGGCTATCAGGACCAGCGGCCGAGCGGCGGCACCGGACCAGAAGGGCGGCCTGACCCACGTCGGCGGAAGCCAGAACGGGGGGATGGCCACGATGTTGCCAACGGCTTGGAGGGCGTTTTCGGGCCCTGGACTGTTCGGGCCATTGGCTATGGCCGAGCGCGCGAGCTCGCTGAGGTTCCCCGGCTCGCCGGTGATCTGCTGGTACAGCGGCAGGGCCCAGCAGATCACGAGGGCACCGAACCCAGCACCAGTCCACCTGAGTTGCCGACGCCGAACATCAACCCACCCGACCAGCTGTTCGCGCTTCGAGCGGCGGACCGCGAGGACCCAGGAAATTGCGGCCCAGGCGCCGAGGCCAGGCACGAGCAAGGAGTAGCTCAGATGGGTTTGGAGGGCGTAGCTTCCCGCGATCACCAGTACCGGCCATGCAGCGGCCCGTCCGGACGCCACCGCCCAGACCGCGAAGAGGAAGGCCATGAACGGCAACACGGGGGCGTACTGGCTCCACGGGTCGTACAGAAGCTCACTGCCCATGGCCCATACGAGCCCGGCCGTGAACAGCGTCGTCAGGGTGGCAGCACGAGGACCCAACAACCGTCGGCTCAGCAAGGCCGCGGCCACGATCGCCGCGACATTGACTCCTGCGGTGGCAAACGCCACCCCAGCTCCGGGACCGAGCAATCGAAGCGGGATGGCCGCCGCGTCGAACTGCAGCGGGCCTGGATGGTTGATCCGATGGTGCGCCCACAAAGAGGCCGACGACCACGTGCCCAACAAGGGCATGTGACCGCCGAAGACATCACGGCCGCGAATCGCGGTGTAAGCGTCGTCGCCGACGGGCAGCCAGCCCCGGGCGACGGCCCGGGCGGCAGCCACGATGATCGGCGTGGTGGCGGCCAGCAGAGCAAGTGCAAAGAGGCCGTCGGCCGAGCGCGGCGCCGCTAGGTCTCGATTGCCACCGATCGGCGCGACCTCCCTGTCCGCCGGGCGATCGAGGGCAGACATGGTCCGAAATGTACTTTGTGACGAGGAGTGGGTCACGGCCCCGCCGCCGCCTCAGCGGTCATGTCGTGTAGCTGATCCAGTGGTGGTGGATGCGAGCTGCGTCGGGCCGACGGAGAAAGCGCCGACTTCGGCTCCGGGTAGCCTTCGCCGGGTGTTCGAGCTGGGGTCGTTCGGCCTGAGCGACCTGCTCGAGTGCAGCGCCGCGGTTCGCCGCCTCGGGGCCGGGGCCTCGTCGATGGAGGAAGTGGCCACCGAGCTGGTCGATTACTTCCACGACCGGTTCGTCGACAAGGAAACGCAGTCGCCCGCTCTGGCGCTCGTGCGCTTCTACAAGACCCACCCGTTCGGTCTGCTCGAACCCGACTTGCGTCGGTTCGCGCAAGCCAGTGCAGGCCGCGTGCGTCTCGCCGAGACCGTCCCGTGCCTGACGTTGCTCGCCACGGCCGGCGATGACCTGCAGTGGAACGATCGGCGCGCGTCGCAGTCGCACCAGGCGATCCCGCTGCCGAGCGCGCAGGCGGTGGAGTCGTCTCCGATGATCTATCAACTCGTGCGCGAGCTCGGCCTTGACGTCGATCAGGTCGTCTCCCCCGATCCCGAGTTGATCCACCGACTCGACCAGTCCTTCGGCGTGTTCTACGTACCGGAAGCCGAGGGCAGCCCTCATGTACCTGCGCAGGACTTCGTCCGAACCCACGGCATCAAGTCGGTGCTCGGCTTCGGCGGCCTACTGCCCAGCGGCTACTTCTACGCCGTCGTCATGTTCTCCAGATCGCCGATCTCCGCGTCGACGGCGGAGGCCTTCTCCACCGTCGCGCTGGCCGTGAAGCTCGCAGTGTTGCCCTTTGTCAGCGGTGGCCGGGTCTTCGCCTCGGAGCCGGCTCCGGTGGCATCGAGCACGGCACGCGAGCTAATCCTACTTCGCACCTCGAACCGGGCGCTGGACCAGTTGCTCGACGTGCGCCACGAGTCGGTGATGCAGCAGTCGCTGCGGCTGGAACAAGCGCTGCAGGACGCGCAGGACCGAGCGGACGCGCTTGCTCGATCCCAAGGCGCGCTCGCCGCCAGCGAGGCACGCAAAGCCGCCATCCTCGACGCCGCGCTGGACTGCATCATCACAATGGACGCCGACGGGCGGATCTTGGAGTTCAACCCTGCTGCGGAGGCGACGTTCGGCTACACGAGGGAGCAGGCGCTCGGGCAACAGCTGGCCGACGTCGTCATTCCCGCCGACCTCCGAGAGCAGCACCACGCAGGAGTGTCCCGGTACCTCACGACCGGAGACGGTCCGATCCTCAACCAGAGGATCGAGATCGAAGGCGTGAGGCGGAACGGCGCGAGCTTTCCTGTCGAGCTGACGGTCACCGCCGTCGAGGTCCCGACCGGTCAGTTGTTCACCGGATACCTCCGGGACATCTCGGCTCGCGTCGCAGCCGAACAGGCATTACGGGAGACGACCGAGCGAACCGAGCACATCGCGCGGACCTTGCAGCAGAGCCTCCTCCCACCGGTTCTTCCCGAGATCCCGGGCATGGAGCTCGCCTCCGAGTACTGCGCGGCAGGCGAGGGCTACGAGGTGGGCGGCGACTTCTACGACGTGTTCGAGACAGCTCGCGGCGATTGGGCGATAGTGCTCGGAGATGTGATGGGCAAGGGTCCGGAGGCGGCCGCAGTCACCGCACTCGCCCGTTACACGATCAGGGCTGCCGCGATCCGGGCGCGCAAACCGGCGGCGGTCCTCACCGTGCTGAACGAGGCGGTCAACCGGCAGTACCCGGAGAGGTTCTGCACAGTTGCCTACCTCCGGCTCAAGGCCACGCGGCAGGGTTTGCGCCTCACGGTCGCCTCCGGGGGACATCCGCCTCCGCTGCTGCGGTCGTGTGCCGGTGACGTGCGTCCGCTCGAGACCGAAGGCGCACTCCTCGGGCCGTTTCCGAAGTGGACCGGCCAGGAAGCTCACGCCACGCTCGAGCCAGGTGACCTCTTCTACCTCTACAGCGACGGCGTGACAGAGGCCAGGCGCGGGCGCGATCAGTACGGACGACACCGTCTGAGCGAGATGTTGCGGTCAACCACCGGCCAGGACGCCGAGTCGACTGTTCACGCTGTCAATCAGGCGATCAGCGAGTTCGCTGACGGGCAAGCTGATGACATCGCGATGATCGCAGGACGAGTCGGACCAGCCTGAGCGGGGGCTGGTTCACCCCGCTTCCCTTGTGGCTGCCCGGGCTCATCGTTTCTTCAACAGACCGAAGACACCGCGGGCGACGGTGTTGATCATCGACCTGCCTTCTCGGCTCTTCAAGTAGGAGACGACTGTGCCGTCGCGGTCGGCGGACTTGTGCCGAGAGGGCCGGCGTTCGGGCGGGTCGCCGGTCGACTCGTCAGCATCCTTCGCCGGGACTGACGCGGTCGGCGCAGCAGCGCCCGGCGGAGTGGCCGATGCCATCTTCGCCGCCAACAGTTCACGCGCCGACTCACGGTCGATCTCCTGAGAGTACGTGGCCCAGAGCGAGGAGGTCTTGGCCATCGTGTCCACCTCAGCCGGATCGATGGCCCGCATGTCGGACACCGGCGGCAACAGGCGGGTCCACACGACGGGGGTCGGGGCGCCTCGCTCAGACAGGATCGTCACCATCGCCTCACCGGTGCCCAGCTTCGTCAGGTCCTCTTGGAGGTCGTAGTCGTCAGTCTTCGGATACGTGGTCACGGCCGCCTTCAAGGCCTTCGCGTCACGCGGCGTGAACGCCCGCAGCGCGTGCTGGATGCGATTGCCTAGCTGGCTGAGGACCGCCTCGGGGACGTCGTCGGGAAGCTGAGTGACGAAGAAGACACCGACCCCCTTGGATCGGATGAGCCGCACGGTCTGTGCTACCTGGTCGAGGAACGCCTTGGGCGCGTCGTCGAACAAGAGATGAGCCTCATCGAAGAAGAAGACGAGCTTCGGCTTGTCGAGGTCGCCCACCTCCGGGAGATGCTCGAACAGGTCCGCAAGCAGCCACATGAGAAACGTGGAGAAGAGCTTGGGCTTGTCCTGCATCGGCGACAGCTCCAGGCAGCTGATGACGCCGAGCCCCTCCGGCGTGGTGCGGAGCAGATCCGTGAACCCCAACTCGGGTTCGCCGAAGAAAGCGTCGCCCCCTTGATCGGCGAGCTCGGTGATCGACCGCAGCAACACCCCCGCCGTGGCCGGCGAAAGACCGCCGATCCCCTGCAGATCGGTCTTTCCGTCGGCGCTCGTGAGATACTGCAGAACCGCTCGGAGATCCGCGAGGTCGAGCAACGCCAGACCAGCCTGGTCGGCATAGTGGAAGACGAGTGACAGCGAGGAGGTCTGGGTGGCGTTGGCTCCGAGCACCTTGGCCAAAAGCTGCGGCCCGAACGACGAGACGGTCGCCCGGACAGGCACACCGGGTCCGAGGCCGCCAAGGGAGAGGAACGTGACGGGACGACCCGCGGGCTCCTGGGCGACGCCGAGCTCCTGCAACCGGGCCTTCACCTTGTCGTCGAACGCTCCTGGACGGCTGAGGCCCGAGAGGTCTCCTTTGATGTCGGCGGCGAAGACCGGGACGCCGATCGCCGACAGCTGCTCGGCCATGAGCTGCAGCGTTCGAGTCTTGCCCGTTCCGGTGGCTCCGGCGATCAGGCCATGACGGTTGAGCATCGCCGCTGGTATCTGCACGGCAGCAGCCGGGTACGCGGCGCCCTCCTTGACGCCGCGACCAAGTTCGAGCGCCTGCCCCTGGGTGGCGTAGGCCGCGGTGATCCGGCTCGGGAAGTCGCTTGCATCGGCCATGGACGCTGACGCTACGCCGCGCCCCGACCCTCGACCACACGACGGCAGGCGCGTCCGCAAGCACGCGGCCGTCGCGCTGTCGTCAGTGAGAATGCTCGTCTCAGACCGGCGACCGCTTTGCAGGTTGCCGGCCATCCGACTCGCGAACCGGCTGCGAGAGCGGCCTTTCAGGTGGAGCTGTCCACCAGTCCAAGTGCCGATGACGCGGCCCGCTTCGCCCAGCGGTAGTCGGCCTTGCCGGCAGGCGAGCGGACAACTTCTTCGACCAGGACGAGGTGCTTCGGGAGCTTGTAGCTGGCCAGGACCGGCCGCAGATGGGCTTTGAGGTCGCTCAGCGTCGGAGGTTCGGTGACGACCGACGGTTGCACGACAGCGGCCACGGCCTGGCCCCAGCGTTCGTCGGGTACGCCGACCACGAGCAC
>JBBSGQ010000003.1:0-28576 GCA_038253965.1 Acidimicrobiales bacterium
GCCCGCTAGCGCACGGCGATCGCCGCCGGCCTCGACTGGGATGAAGCGCTCGCCGCGCCGGCGGGGTAGGACACGGCGCATGCCACGCTGGCCCGAGGACGACGACACGCTCCGACGCATCTTCGATGCCAGCCGCACCTGGGCGGTGGTCGGGTGCTCGCCGAACCCTGAGCGCGACAGTCACCGGATCGCCGCCTATCTCCAATCGCTCGGATATCGGGTGATCCCGATACGCCCCGACTGTGATGAGTTGCTCGGCGAACGTTGTCACCCCTCCCTCGAATCGGTGCCGGCCGAGACGCCGGTCGACGTGGTCGATGTGTTCCGGCGTTCGACGCACGCCGGCGGCCACGTCGACGAGGCGATAGCGGTCGGGGCGAAGGCCGTGTGGCTGCAGCTCGGCGTCATCGACGAAGACGCAGCCGCGAGGGCTTCAGCAGCCGGCCTCGACGTAGCGATGGATCGCTGCCCGAAGATCGAGCATCCTCGCCTGTACGGCCGATGAAGGAGGGTAGGACGGGTCGGTCGTGGGTAGGCCCTGGCGGTCCGTCGAGCGAGGAGAACTCTCATGGCTGAAGAGGCGCAAGGCGTTGTCAAGGTGATCGAGCTCGTCGGCAGCTCGCCGAAATCGTTCAGCGATGCGGTCCGCTCGGCTGTCACCACGGCGTCGGAGACCATCCGCAACATCACCGGCGTTGACGTGCTGTCGAGCAATGCGAGTGTCGAGAACGGTCAGATCTCCCTGTACAAGGTCCAGGTCAAGATCGCGTTCCTCATCGATCCGTCGAAGGTCGCGGGGTAGCTGACCGGATCTCTCACCGTCACGCGCGCAGCGCGGCCCGCATGTCGCGCACTGTGCGGACCGTGCCGCGCACGGTGCCGGTGACCTTGGACCGACCGGACCGATCGGTGTAGGGCACCGGTACCTCCTGGATGCGCCAGTCGGCCGCGGCGGCCCGCAACACCATCTCCAGGGGCCACCCGAACCGACGGTCGACGATGCCGAGATCGAGCAGCGCGCCTCGGGCGGCGGCCCGCATCGGCCCGAGATCACGCAGGCGCAGCCCGGTCCGGCGCCGGAGCTGAAACGTCAACGCCTGGTTGGCCAACCGAGCATGGAGCGGCCACGCGCCCCGGGACGGTCGCCGTCGGCCCAGGACGAGGTCGGCCCGGCCGGCGATCACCGGGTCGGCCACGGAAGGAAGGTCCGCCGGGTCGAGCGAGCCGTCGCAGTCCATGAAGCACACCACCTCGGCGGTCGCCGCCATCAGACCGGCCCAGCATGCAGCACCGAAGCCAGGCTGAGATTCGACCACGACACGGGCCCCGAGTGACGCGGCAAGTTCGCCGGAGCCGTCAGCTGACCCGTTGTCCACCACGATCGGGGAATAGCCACCTGGCATCCGTGCCAGCACCCCCGGTATCGCGTCGGCCTCGTCGAGCACCGGTAGCACGACGTCGGGCACGAATCGACCCTATCGACGAGGTGAGCCTCGACGTGACGTCCGACACGGGGAGCGTCGCGGGGCCCGGTCCTGATGCCTGGTAGGCAGGAGCGATGCGCATCCTCGTGACCGGAGGTGCCGGTTTCATCGGCTCGCACATCGTCGACGATCTCATCGAGGCCGGTCATGGCGTCGTGGTGATGGACTCACTGGCTCCCGGAGTCCATCTTTCCGCCCCGACCTACCTCAACCCGGCAGCACGGTATGTCGCTGCCGACGTCGGTGATGTGAGCGCCTGGCGTTCAGCGCTTCGCGGTGTCGATGCGGTGTGTCATCAGGCGGCCAAGGTCGGCCTCGGCGTCGACTTCGCCGACGTGCGCAGCTACGTGGCAGACAACGACGCCGGCACGGCCGCCGGTCTCTGGGCGATGCACAAAGGCGGGTTCGACGGCCGCATCGTGCTGGCCAGCAGCATGGTCGTCTACGGCGAGGGTCGCTACCGATGTGATGAGCACGGGGTCGTGCAGGCTGCCCCTCGGACCCGAGGTGATCTCGAGAGCGCACGTTGGGAACCCCGCTGCCCGATGTGTCGAGCCGAGCTGAGGTCAGAGACAGTGGCCGAGGATGCGCGGCTCGATCCCCGCAACGTGTACGCGGCCACCAAGGTGCACCAGGAGCACCTCTGTACGGCCTTCGCCGCCGAGCATGACGTGCCTGTCACGATGTTGCGCTACCACAACGTGTACGGCCCGCGCATGCCGCGAGACACCCCTTACGCCGGGGTGGCGGCGATCTTTCGCAGCGCGCTGGCCGGCGGCCGTGCGCCGCGGGTGTTCGAAGACGGAGGTCAGCGGCGCGACTTCGTGCACGTCCGTGACGTCGCCCACGCGAACGTCCTTGCCCTCACGGCAGCCGCGTCGGTGACCGGACCGTTCAACGTCGCCAGCGGCGATCCGCACACGATCGGCGAGATGGCCACGGCCTTGGCCAGTGGCTTCGGACCGGACGGCCCGGTCCCCGAGGTTGTCGGCGGCTATCGGATCGGCGACGTGCGCCACATCGTGGCCTCAGCCGACAAGGCCCGCACCCAGCTCGGCTTCACCGCGACGGTCCCGTTCACCGACGGCATGGTCGAGTTCGCCCACGCCGAGTTGCGAGGTACCTGACCCCGGCGGGCGCCGGCCTTCGGTGGCGTGTCGCAGGGTTGGTGCGTTGGAGCCGCTGTGGGCGGCATGAGCGCGCCGACCTCGAGTGGGGTTTCGCGACGTTGGTGCATTGCAGCCGTTGTGGGCGGCATGAGCGCTCCGACCTCGGACCCTCCGCGTCAACCGCGCCACAGCACGTTGAAGCAGCGCGAAGACTGCCGACCCGGTGCGCTGAGGCCCCACAAACCCCAGGCTGCGGCCCTGGTGCGGTCGGTCCAAGCTATGCAGTCGGGCCGGGTGATACGTCGCACGATCTGGCGCACACCACCTTCGTGGATGACGTAACCACCCCAGACGCCCGGGAAGTCCTTGGTGGAGCCGAGCTGGGTCACTGTCACGCCGTTGCGCTGCCAACGGCGGTGGCGGTGGGTGTGGCCACTCGTCACGAGGGTGTCGGGATGAACCGCGGCTATTGCGTCGAGGAAGTGCATCGACTCGCGCCATGGCACACCGATGGGCAATCCCTCGGTCACGATGTGCGGCTGAAGGTGATGGTGCAAGGCGATGAGGACACCGCTCGGCGCATCGGCCACCACGTCGAGCGTGTCGTCGAGCCGGTGCGCCACGCTCCCGGCGTTGTGACCCGGCCGGGTCGAGTCGACCAACACGAGCCGTAACCCCGGCAGGTCCACCGTCTGCACGCCGGTCACGCGCCGCAGGCCGAGGCCTAGAGCCGTGAGGGCCGTGACCGGCTCGGTCGATCTTCGCGAGGCATGGTCATGGTTGCCGGCCAGCACGTCGATCGGGAGGCCCCGTGCCACCGGGCCGGCCATCAGACGCCCGAACGTTCTCCACTCCCACGAGTGTCCCGATTCGGTGACGTCGCCCTTGACCACCAGCCGTCGTGCGCCCCACTCGAGGAGGTCGTCGATGGCGGCGCCTGTGCAGCGCTCCGGGTGAGGAACGACTGGTCGGTCCTCTTCGACGATCGTGCGGCGGTAGCCGAACGCAGTCGACCCGAGGTGCAGATCGCTGATGGTCGCCAGGCGGAAGAGCTCCTCGCCGGGAAGCCGATCGAGCGTCCGGGTGCGCACGACGAGGCGGCCGGCGGGCACACCCTCACCGGTGAGCACGATGTCGACCGACCGGTTGTGTGGGAGGTCGTCGATGACGAGCCCTCCCGGGCCGCCGTCGGTGGCCAGGTCGACGATGGTGTCGGCGGCGCAGACCTGAACCGGGCCGGGACCCAGCTGCTGCCAGGTGATCTGGACCGACGTGTCGTCGACTGCAAACGGGCCGAGGAATCGGGCTCGCGGCGCGCCGATGCGCTGCTCGCGGCCAACGACCCGAAGGTCTCTCACCGCTCGTACGCAGGTGCCGTCACGCGAGAAGGTCGGCCAGCCGCCCGGCTTCGCGCTCGCGCAACCCAACGCTCACCCACATGCGCTCACGGTGCTGCTGCACCTGCTTGTCTCCCTGGGGAACCGGGTGGGTTCGGAGGAACGCATCGATGCCCTCGGCAAGCTCCGCCGACGTGACGGCCCGGATACCCTCGAGCATGCGGGAGATCCCGGCCGACGGGAGCTGGGAGTTGAGGGTCTCCCATTGCTTGGCGACATAGGCCCAGGCCGCTTCTCCGTTCGCCCGGTTCAGGATGGCCCGACGGATGATGAAGGGCGCGTCCTGGGTGCGCACCTCGTCGCTGAGCATCATGGCGAGAAGGCGTCCGAACAGAACGGGGTCGGTGACGTCGGCCAGTGCGCTGAGGTAGCGCAACTTGTCCTGTGGTGTGGTTGCGGCCGCAGAACGCGACAGCAGGTCCTCGAACCGTTCCTCATCAGCGGTGGCGGCCAC
Organism: Acidimicrobiales bacterium; assembly: GCA_038253965.1. Lineage (GTDB taxonomy): Bacteria > Actinomycetota > Acidimicrobiia > Acidimicrobiales > Iamiaceae > JBBSGQ01. The sequence continues at coordinate 4,445 of JBBSGQ010000003.1, forward strand.
GATCCGGACCGCAGCGTTGCCGAGCTCGGGATCGACAGTCGCGGTTGTGGAACCCAGATCGACGTACAGCTCCTCTGCTCGCGCTCGCATGCTCTTGTCGTCGCCCTGATCGGCGAGCGCCTCGAACAGCACAGCTCGCAACGACGAGACCCGATCCGGCTCGTCACTCACGCGGTTCGGCCCGAGACGCTTGGCCGCCGGGCCGATGAGCGCCCTGACGAACGCGGTCAACTCAGCCCTGCGATCCTGGGCCACGAGTCGTTCTAGTGCGCCGAGCACTCCCACCATGCGCTGCCAGACGGACAGGTCGGTCTCGTCGGCGAACGCCCGAAGCAGGCCGAGGAGCCGGTCGATGCCGGTGCGCCCGGCAAGCACAGCGGCCCAGACGTCTTCGACGAGTGCGTAGCGCTCGAGCGCTGTGAGATCGCGCTGTGCTCGGCCGGCGAGGTTGTCGAGCAGCGGGCCGACGTACGCGACCCGGTAGAACCCGCTGCCGCTGTCGTTGCCGACCACCCAGTCGGCTGGCTGGTCTAGGTCCACATCGAGCGAGTCGCCCTCGAGCAACACCTTCAACACCTCGGTGACGTCACCCCGGCCGATGCGCAGCACCACAGGGATCAACCACCTGGCGCCATCGCCTGGATCCGCCGACGTGTCGCTCGGCTCCTGCCGTGCGTAACTGAACTGCTCCTGTCGCAGGTGGACGCTTCGGCCGTCGTCGGCGAGCGACACGGTCACGAGGGGGTGACCGGCTTGGAAGATCCAGCTGTCCATGATCCGGCGCGTCGGCTCGCCGACCGCGTCCTCGATGGCGTCCCAGAGGTCGGTCGTCTCGGTGTTGGCATAGGCATGGGCCCGGAGGTAGGCGCCGATCCCTGCGCGGAACGCCTCCGGTCCGAGGTACTGCTCCAGCATGCGGACGACTGCCGCGCCCTTCTCGTAGGTGAGCACGTCGAACATGCCCTCGGCCTCTTCGGGGGACGCCACCGCGTACTCGATGGGACGTGTCGTCGTGAGGGAGTCAGTGTCGAACGCAGCCGATCGAGCGATGCCGAAGTCAGTCCAGCGCTCCCAATCGGGCCGGAACGCGTCAGTCGTCAACATCTCCATGAACGTGGCGAAGGCCTCGTTCAACCAGATGCCGTTCCACCAGCTCATGGTGACGAGGTCGCCGAACCACATGTGAGCGATCTCATGGGACACCACATCGGCCACCCGTTGCAGCTCGGCTTGACTGGCCCGTTCCCGATCGATGAGGAGCAGGGTCTCCCGGAAGGTGACGCAACCCAGGTTCTCCATGGCGCCGAAGGAGAAGTCCGGGATGGCGACCAGGTCGAGCTTGTCGCCCGGGTAGGCGATGCCGTAGTAGTCGGCCAGGTGGGCTAGCGAGAAAGCACCCACCTCTTGCGCGAAGGCCGTCAGGTGGCTGCTGCCGGGCGGGTGCACGATCCGCAGCGGAGTGCCGTTGACGTCTATCGGCGGAGTCATCTCGAGTGGTCCGATCACGAACGCCACGAGGTAGGTCGACATCGGTATCGTGTCGGCGAAGCGGACCGTGCGGCGACCATCATCGGTCGCTTCGGATGACACCTCGGCGGCGTTCGAGATCGCCGCGAGATCCCCGGGCACGACGAGCGTCACGGAGAACACCGCCTTACGGGCCGGCTCGTCCCAGCAGGGGAAGGCTCGGCGGGCGTGGGTGGCCTCGAACTGGGTGGTGGCGATGGGCCGTTTGACACCGTCGGGTCCGGTGAACGTGGAGCGGTAGAACCCGGTGAGTCGGTCGTTGAGCTCTCCGGTGAAGCGCAGGTGCAGCGTCCAGTCGCCGGGCTCGGCCGAGGTTGCCAATGCCAGGACCGCCTGCTCGCGAGCGGGGTCGAGCGTGGCTGAAAGGTCGAGCCGGGCACCGTCGGCCGCCTCGAGCCACCCTGCCTCGATGGTGAGGTCGAGCGCGTTCAGGCGGATCTCTTGGGTGCGCTCCGCGATGCGGACGGCCACCGACTCGAACCCGCTGAACGTTGCCCCTTCGAGGTCGGGCTCGAGGGTGAGGTCATAGCGCGACGGCACGACTGACGCCGGCAACCGGTACGGATCGGGGTCTGGCACCTGAGCTCCTCCGAGCGATCTCGATGGAGGAGGGAGCGTAGTTGCGGCTCCGGCGTCGCCGATCGCCAGGCGGGCAGCGACGCACATGGTGACCATTAGGGTCCGTCCATGACCCCGGCACCGGCCGACCTCGATGTGTTGGGCATCGGCCACGCCATCGTCGACGTACTGGCCCACGTCGATGAGGAGTTCCTCACCTCGCGGGGTCTGGTGAAGGGATCGATGGCGCTGATCGAGGACGAGCAGGCGGTCGACCTCTATGGCGCGCTCGGCCCGGCAGTGGAGATCTCGGGAGGGTCGACTGCGAACACGCTGGCCGGCGTGGCCTCGTTCGGCGGACGGGCCGGGTTCGTCGGCAAGGTTCGAGACGATCAGCTCGGCGACGTGTTCGCGCATGACATCGAGGCGGTCGGCGTGCGGTATTCCACGGCGCAGGCGGCCGCAGGCCCGGAGACTGCACGCTGCCTCATCCTCGTCACGCCCGACGCCCAGCGCACGCTGAACACGTTCCTCGGCGTGTCCGCCGAGCTCGGTCCCGGCGACATCGTCGAAACCGAGGTCGCCTCGGCCGCTATCACCTTCAGCGAGGCCTACCTCTGGGATGCTCCATCAGCTCGCGACGCCTTGTTGGGGGCGATGGCTATCGCTCGCTCAGCCGGCCGCCGCGTAGCTTTCTCGTTGTCCGACGGGTTCTGCGTGGAGCGACACCGAGCAGACTTCCTCGGACTGGTCCGAGATCGCCTCGACATTGTGTTCGCCAACCACGACGAGATCTGCTCGCTCTATGAGATCGACGACTTCGAGCGAGCGGTGGCTCGCGTGCGTGACGACGTCGAACTGGCATTTCTCACCCAGGGGGCACTGGGATCGGTCGTGTTGGCGGCCGGTGAGCGCTACGACGTCCTCGCTTGCCCGGTAGAGCAGCTGGTCGACACCACAGGCGCTGGCGATCTCTATGCCGCCGGGGCGTTGTACGGGATCACCCACGGTCACGATCTCGAGACGTCGGCTCGCCTCGGCTCACTCGCTGCCGCCGAGATCATCAGCCATCTGGGAGCCCGGCCCGAGGTATCCCTCGCGGAGCTGGCCGAGAGCCTGTTAGCTGGGTGAAGCGGCGTGCGCGTCGATCGCAGCCGGGCGCCAACGAGTCAATCGTCGTGATGCGGGCGCTGCCGGTCCTCGGCTGGATGCCCGGCGTCGAGGTCCATGACCTGGCCGAAGGTCAGCCAGCGGGTCGAACCGGTGCGCTCGGAATCGATCGGGTCGAGCATCAGGCACACGTGGTCGGCTCCGGAGTCGAGCCAGGCGATGCGTCGCCCGACGATGCGGTTCGCACACTCGTCGAGAAGGGGCACGCCGCTGGGTCCAGAGCTCCATGAGCATCGCTCGAACTTGTCGACCTCGTCGCCGGTGAGCGTGCCGAACAACTCGGCCAGTGGCCGATGCTCCTGGGCCAGGAAGTGCACAGCGAACAGGTCGGCCAGCGCACCTATCCGGTAGGTGTGGTTGGCCTTGGACAGCCACACCGCATATCGCGCCGGCTGCATGCCGCACTGCGCGTGGAAACCGACCAGACAGCCGGCCCGGGCTTCACCGGCCGCAGTGGTGACGATCACCATGGGACCGTCCAGGTCGACCATCAACTGGTCGAACGGATCTTCGGTGGCGCTGTCTGCCGCCATGGTCATGACCGTTCGTCCAGGTAGCGGAGGAACAGGTGACCGTCTTCTTCCAGCACCGACTCCAGTTCGAACCTTCGCAGCCCGCCGGGGCCCTGCGGACGGACGGCGACGGGAAGCGGGTCGCCTCCGGCCAGCGGGGCCAGCGTCAGACACAGCTCGTCGAGCAGTCCTGCGGCCATCAGCTCGCCGAGCAGCGTTGGGCCGCCTTCCGTCAGCACGGCGGTCATCCCGCGGCGTCGGAGCTCACCCAACGCGATGCCGAGGTCGACGGATTCCTCGCCGGCGATGATCAGCTCAGCGCAATCCTGGGCCTGCGCCAGCGCTCCCCTCTTGGCCGCGACGGTGATGACGACCGGACGGACGGGAGCGTCCTCCGAGAAAAGCGGCGATCCCCAGTCGAGCGCGAGGGACCTGGTCACGATCGCCAGCGGTGGCACCGGTGAACGCCCCGCGGCTGCTCGCTGCTCTTGCACCTCCGAGGGAAGACGGACCGGCCCATACCCCTCGGCCCGCACGGTGGCCGCACCGATGAGCACGGCGTCGGCCAACGAACGCAGTAGCACGAACAGCTCCTGATCCCTCGGACTCGACAGGCGCCCCACCCGACCGCTCACTGCCGCCGATCCGTCGATACCAGCGACCATGTTGGCGAGCACCCATGGTCGATGACCGTGGGCCAGCCGCTCGGTGCGGTAGACCGCGAACGGATCATCGTCTGGACCCCTGTGGTCAGACGCCGGGAGCAGTTGCTTCACGCAGTTCACCCTTCCATGGATGGTCAGGCTTGCGGAGCCTTGCGCGCTGATCGCTGGTTGACGTCTGGATAATAGTCGTTATGATTACGGCGTGACCCTGCCTGACGCCATGGACGGCGCACCGGCCAACGGCGATCCGCTCGGAGATCGTCTGCTCGCCGCGGCCGCAAAGGTGTTCGCCGAGCGCGGCTATGACGGAGCGGGGGTCGCCGAGATCGCTAGGCGAGCCGGCGTCACGACTGGTGCCATCTACAGCCGCTTCGCTGGCAAGGCGGATCTGCTTGCCGCAGCGCTCGACGCCAGCACACCCGACGAGTTCGACGAACTTTTCGCGGATCATCGCTTCGAAGGTCGGATGGAAGACATCCTCACCGTCGCCGGCTCACAGCTCGTCAAGCGGGACCCGGACCCGACCCAGGCCCTCCTGCTCGAAGCGTTCGTCGCCGCTAGGCGGGATCCGCAAGTAGCAGAGCTGCTCCGCCGGCGGATCCAGGACCGACGGGCGAGCCTCACCAGCATCATCGAGGCGGCCAAGGCGAGTGGCGGCATCGACGACGAGCTCGACACAGATGCGCTCGTCACGTTCTGCCACGCAGTCGGCTTCGGCTTCCTGCTGTTCGAGGCTCTCGATCTGTCGCTTCCTGCACCTGGCGCATGGGAGCAACTGATCGCACGATTGGTCGCCGCGACAGGCGGTCGGTCGAGTGCGGTACTGACCCTCATGAAGCACGATCAACTCAATCCCATCGATCAGAAGGAACGCTGAGCATGTCAAACGACGCAGAGATCCTCGGGCGCGACGACGTCAACGACATCGACGCCATCCTGGCCATCACCAACACCGACCGCGACGAGGTGATCCACGCGGTCGAGGACAACGCCGAGGCCATCTTCACGTGGGACTACGAGAAGGGGAAGCGGCCGGCGCTCAACAAGCTGTACGAGAAGGCCAAGACATCGCAGTGGAACGGCGAGACCGACCTGCCGTGGCACCTCGAGGTTGATCAGGAGGAGTTTGCCCGGGCGATCATGGCCATGCAGGAGCAGGGAAGAGACGAGGCCGGCATCGACCTGAAGGGCACGCCGTTCGCCAAGTGGGGCGACAAGGAGTGGCTCGACGTGTCCATGGAGAACCAGAACTGGAGCCTCAGCCAGTTCATGCACGGCGAGCAGGGCGCGTTGCTGTGCACGGCCAAGATCGTGGAGACCGTGCCGTGGATCGACGCCAAGTACTACGCCGCGACTCAGGTGATGGACGAGGCACGCCACGTCGAGGTGTTCGCCAAGTACCTCGACACGAAGCTGTCGGGCCACTACCCGATCAACTCCCATCTCAAGATGCTGCTCGACGACATCATCAACGACAGCCGCTGGGACATGACCTACCTAGGCATGCAGATCATGGTCGAGGGGTTGGCCCTCGCGGCGTTCGGTATGGCCCACCAGACCACGCCGGATCCGCTGCTCAAGCAGCTCCTGCGTTACGTGATGAGCGACGAGGCCCGCCATGTGGCGTTCGGTGTGCTGAGCCTCAAAGAGTTCTACGACGGCCTGAGCGAAGCCGAGTTGCTCGAGCGCCAGAAGTTCGCGTTCGAGGCTGCGGTGCGGATGCGGGACCGCTTCCTCCAACAGGAGGTGTGGGAGCGCATGGGCGTCGACGTGAAGGAAGCCATCAAGGTCTTCAACGTGCCTGACGAGATCAAGAACCAGGACCCGTTCCAGCAGCTCCTGTTCTCCAAGATCGTCCCGAACTGCAAGAAGCTCGGCCTGCTCGACGCCAACGACGGTTGGCTGCGCAAGCGCTTCGACGTCCTGGGGGTGTCGCAGTTCGAGGACTGGGCCGACACCGGCGAGGAGTATGCCGACATGGACGAGGTCGCCAAAGACCGCGAGGCGACAGCCTCGGCCTGAGGCACCGCCACCGGCGCGATGTGCGTGGCGGTCCGACGTCGAGTGTGATGGGGGAGGTGGAGGACCATCTCCCGAGCACGGGTCAAGGGCTTCCGACGCGGCGCGCCGCCCGGAGGCGGTCTCCTGCACGGCTCGTGCCGCATATCACTTCATTGCTGGTGGTCCTGTGCTGCATGCTCGGGGCTGGTCTCTACTTGGGGGATCGCATCATCGGTGCCCTCCCGGATGTGGGCAAGAACCTGCATCCCGTCGACTCCTGGGCTGCGCCGATCGCTATCGAACGTCAATCGAACGGATGGCTCATCGCCCACATCCCCCCGTGCGCCCAGAGCCCCGTGGCCGGGCTGTTCCTCTGGGACGAGCACGACAGGCCCTTCTGGGAGCTGCGCGGCCAGGCCTTCCCGATCGGAGATTTCGCGGTCGGCGGTGTCCCGGCGGGCTTGAAGGTCGTGCACAAGCTCGAGGCGCCGTCACCCAGCCAGGTCCTCAGGCTCGGTGTGTTCCGGGCCACGGGGCGACCGGCGGGCGTGACGTTTCGCATCCGTGACCTGCGAGCCGGCAAGGTCCGCTACCGCGGCAGATGGCTGAGCATCGACCAGTTCAAGGTCTTGGCAAGGTGCCCGAAGCCGAAGACCGACAAGAAGTCGACCTCAACGTCGACGCCCGTCACGTTGCCACCGCAGACGGTGCCGGCCTCGACGGCCCCATCTCCGACGTTCCCCTCCGTCACCTCGACGCTGCCGGGCACGAGCGCGCCATGAGGAGAGGTGCGGTTGCGGTAGGTCAGACCTGAGCGCGGCCGCGTTCCATGATCGCGACGCGGCGGCGCTCGATCTCGGCAGGATCGATGCCGCGGCCCCGCCACTCGCCAGCCACCCGGTCCTCCACCGCCCAGGCGTCGCGGGCGGTGACCTCGCCGCCCTCGTCGTATGTGGCATAGATCTGGCGGACCGCATCCTGGTCGTTGGTCACGATGTCAGCGGCCAATCGGCGCACGGTTGCCAGGAGCTCGGCATGGGGGACCACATGGTTCACGAGTCCCCAGGCAAGAGCCGTCGGAGCGTCGATGAAGTTGCCGGTGGCACTCATCTCCCGAGCCCGGCGAGACCCGACGGCCTGGGGAAGCAGGACAGTGAGGCCCCAGCCGGGCTGAATCCCTACTCGCGCATGCGTGTCGGCGAAGCGGGCGCGGTCGGATGCGACGAGGAAGTCACAGTTGAGGGCGATCTCGAAACCTCCGGTGATCGCCGCACCGTTGATCGCACCGATCAACGGCTTGCGACACGCCGGCAGTGGACCTCGGTGCCTGCGGTCGGAGCCCCCGGTGGCGCCGCTGTCGTCAAGGGTTCGCGCCCCGGAGCCCAGCTCCTTCAGATCGAGCCCGGCGCAGAAGGCAGGGTCGGCGCCGGTCACGATGATGACGTCGACGTCGTCATGCTCGTCGGCCTCGCGCACGCTCCGACGGAGCTCAACGATCAGCTCGCCCGACAATGCGTTGCGGGCCTCAGGCCTGTTGAGGGTGACCGTTGCGATGCGGTCGGATACGTCGAGCAGGACAACCTCGGACATCACGCCTCGTCCTCATCGCGAGCGGGCAGGAAGTCGAACCTCAGGTCACCGAGGCGTACGAGGGTCGAGGCGATCCAGCCTCCCATCGCGCCGAAGTGCTCGTCGAGCTTCGACCCGTCCTGCAACACAGCTTCCTCGAGCTCATAGGTACCCTCGTAGGACACCTCTACGGCGTACTCGATCTCCTCGAGCGTGCCGAGATAGCCGGTCTCGACAGTTGGCCCGGAGCGATCGAGACGTTCGGTGCCGATCGCCGTGCTCTGCTCGGGGAGGACGGCCAGCACAGACGCGGGATCAGGCGTCTTGGCCATGCGCTGGACTCGGAACACGATCTCGATCTCGATGCGCGGAGGCTCCTCGAACGGCTCGCCGATGTACCAGGACCGGTAGGACGTCTGAGCCCAGGTCGGCCAGTCGAGAGTGATGTCAGCACGGGCCCGAGGCGGCACTCCTTCGCCGGGCAGGGAGTAAGACGTCTCCCAGGTGAGATCGCCGAGGAGCACGTCGGCCTGGAACCGCTCCTCGAAGGCCTGGCGCTCCAGGCCCACCGTCTCGACCGCGTCACGTAACGCACCGATGGCGTCGGTGAAGACGTGGTCGAGCATGGCGCAGCGACCCTAGCCCTGGCGCGGTCAGGCAACTGTCGGGTCAGCGGGTGTGTCCATGGTTCGCTCGTCCCGTGGCCTCGCTCAGGTGATCGCGCCGGCTCCATCGTCCATGAACGCGATGGCCACCGAACAGCCGAGATCGCGATGACGCAGCGTCGCGATGCGTCGACCTGGCTGGACAGCAGGCTTGATGCGCCCGAGGTGCTCGCCGTAGAGGGCCGGGAGCGCGTCGAGGTCGTCCACGGTGAGCGCGAGGCCGAAGAACCGCGCCGGCCCATCCCCAGCGGGGTCCGCCGGCCCGATCACCTCGAGGATCACCTCACCGAGCCGGAAGAACGTCTGGCGCATCGGCGCGCCGTAGGTGGCGGCATCGGTGTCGCGCACACGCCGCACGTCGAGACCGATCTGTTCCAGAGCCTCCACGGTGCGGGCTCCATCCGGGGTCGCGACGACGAGGTGGTCGATGAGACGGGCGCCGTTGCGGTGCTCGGCCGGCTGGACGGGAGTGCTCTGGCTTCCGGCGGCGTGCGTGGCGAGCCCGTCGACTTCGATGTCCGAACTGCCGAGTTGTACGCCCCGAAGTGCCCACGAGCGGATGTGCTTCCCCGCAGGTCTCCCGGCGAGGCGAACCCGTACGGTACCGATCCGACAGCAGTCGTCTTCGTCGACCGTGAACCCCGCAGCCCGCCAGGCGTCGGGTGGATCGCCGACCACGAGCTCGTCGATGCCGGGGCCTGAACCTGGGCGAGCCGTTTGGAGATCGGACATCGCCGCAACCTACCGGCCGGCTCGGCCGACGCCGCTTCCCGGCCGAGCCGCGAGCGCCAGGACGATCCCGGCCGGGCAGTACCGTGGCGAAGACGGGCTGTAGCGCAGTTTGGCTAGCGCACTGGCTTTGGGAGCCAGGGGTCGCGGGTTCGAATCCCGCCAGCCCGACAGATAGATCACCACCACGGACCGGCATGGGTCGTCCCGTCGACCGAGCCCACCACTAGCCGGGCGCGCCTGAGCCGATGTGAGCAGCATCGGCGCACCACCTCAACGCGGCGACAGCACCACGACCACCGATCTCGACCAGCCCGACTGGCGGGTCACGCTCAACATCGTCGTGTGGATTGGTCTCGCCCGCCCGGGGCGAGAATGGACCGGTGGACAGGGAGGTGACCCCGGCTGATGTGATCGGGGGAAAGCCCACGGTTGGTGTGCTGGTCAAGCGAGGGTTGCGGAAGCGATGTCCGCGTTGTGGGGGCGGTGGTCTCTACCGGCGCTGGTTCCACATGGCTGAGCGGTGCCCGACCTGCGGGTTCCGGTTCGAACGGGAGCCCGGGTTCTTCATCGGCGCCTACTTCGTGAACTTCGCGATCACCGAGGGATTGCTCTTCGTCGTGGTGATGGCCTTCCTGTTCGTGAAGAACGCAAACAACGACGCGAGCGTCGTCTGGCCTCTTGTGGTCGGCGGCGTGTTCGCCGTCGTCGCTCCACTCGTCTTCTACCCGTGGTCACGAACCATCTGGTCGGCGATCGACCTGGCCATGACGCCGCTCGAGCTCGACGAGATAGTGGCCGCTCAAGATGCGACAGAGGACAGCACCGACGACCGCGACGACGGTGACCATCGAGGGCCCGGCTGAGCTCAGCGGAGTGACCCGGCGCCGCCTCCCGCCAATGAGGCCCATGCGGTCGGGTAGTCCCGAAGGGGTGCAACGATCAGGTGGCCTTCAGACGAGTGAACGGCGCAACCGGCGCCACACGGGAACGCCGATCAGCCACAGCCCGGCCCCGCAGAGCAGCACGAGGAGCACCTTGCCTGACCCGCCGACTATGGCCTCGACACCTCCGGTGAACCCCTCGACGGCGTCGTGCCACGCTCGGCCGAGGCCCGATCGCTTGGCCGGAGAGCGAGGCGCCAGCTTGGTGTCGGGCTCTCTGATCGAAACGGTGAGGGTGGCGAGCGACGCTTGATCGTCGAGGACCTTGCGCCGGCCCTCGAGCTGTTCGATCTCGGCCTGGACACCATTGAGGCGGTCACGGACGGCGAGGATGTCGGGCACGTTCTTGGCGTCGGTCAGCACCAGGCTGAGCGACTCCCGCTCGTCCTTCATCGTTCTGAGGCGGCCGGTGATGTCGGTCAGAGGTCACATCCTGTGTGGCTGTCGTTGCCGACCGGACGCGGCCGAGTCGCCGGGTTGCCACCAGCAAGTCCTCGAAGTGGTTGGCAGGGACGCGGAAGGCGATCGTCCCTGACGGTGCAACGCCTTGCTCACTCGTGCTCGCCTCCGCAACGTACCCGCCGAGGCCTTGGGTGAGTGTGGTGAGCCGGGCTACCCGGTCCGAGAACGTCCGGCGAGGAACCTGCAACTCGAACGAGCCGGTCTTCACGATCTTCTCCGGGCTGCCGGCATCTCCGGTCGCAGGGCTCCTCGGCTCCGGGGCGCTCGATGAGGGGGCTCCCGGACTGGGCGTGGTGGCGCGCCCGGCCGCCATGACGGTGGTCGCGCTCGACTTCTCCGTCGTCCCGCTTCCCGACGCGTCCCTTGCTGCAGGGCCCGCGACTCCGGCCTGGCGCGTCGCTGCCTTGTCGTCACCCCCGCTTCGGCCGATGCTGCCGATCACCAAGGCCAGGACGACCGCCGCCGCGACACCGGCCAGGACCAGCGGGACCCTGCGTGCGCTCTCAGCACCGCTCGCGTGCCTCGCCCAGGACACGCTCGGGAGGGGTTCGCAGTGCGGCGGCTGGTCCTGTTCCCGGATCGCTTGACCGAGCTTGTCTGCACCGGAGGCCGGGACCTCGTAACGTTCGGCGTCGCCGCGCTGTACGGCTCGTAGCTCGTCCTCGTCGACAGTTGCCTGAGTGCCTCTGCTGCGGCTCATCGTCGGGCTTCCGGGCCGACAGCCCGGTCGTCAGGGGTGAGACACGCAGTGCGAGATGCCGTGGCGTAGTTGTTGGTGATCCACGCCTCCAGCCGCATCGTCTCCCGTTGCACAGTCGGATCCATCTGGCCTCCCGCTCGTGTCCCTTGCATTGACGCATGGTGGGACGAAATGGTTCGCGTTCTGGTTCCCGTGGTCTCGTGACGGCAGCCGGACACGCGGGGGTGGCGCGGGTCTCACCCCGTACGATTCACGCAACGATGGCTGTCCCTGCCGACCTCCACCGCGACGGTGTCAATCCGCCGCATGACCCCAACGCTGGCGACCGCTGCCCGCACTGCGGCGCACGGGTCGACGACGCTTGGCTGGTCTGCGCAGCGTGCGGCGAACCCGTGGCCGCGGCAGCCGAGCTGCCCTCGGGCACCCGGCTGTGCCGCGACCGCTTCGAGATCCTCGGAGTGGTGGGCCGAGGTGGGTTCGGCATCACATATGACGTGATGGATCACCGGCTTCAACGGCGGGTCGCGGTCAAGGAGCTGTTCCCGGAATCCGCGGTTCGCCACGGGTCCATGGTGCTGACCCCACCGCATGCGCGCCTGGCGTTCCGAGACGCACGCTCCCGTTTCCTGCGCGAGGCCCGGGTGTTGGCCCGCTTCACCCACTCGGGCATCGTGCGGGTCTACGAGGTGTTCGAGGAGCACAACTCGGCCTACCTCGTGATGGAGCTCCTCGAAGGGCGAACACTGCTCAGTCTGCTGAACGCCCGGGGCAGGCCGTTCGGCGAGGCTGAGGTGCTCGACGTCGCGGCGCGAGCCGCAGCCGCGTTGCGTCCGGTCCATGCCGCCGGCGTGCTCCATCGCGACATCAACCCGGCCAACATCGTGCTCACCGATCATGGGCGTATCGTCGTCATCGATTTCGGGATCGCTCGGTCCTATGTCGCCGATCAAAGCGTTCCGATGACGGCGGTCGTCACCCCCGGCTACGCGCCGATCGAGCAGTACGTCGGAGGCGGCCGCTTCGGACCTGCCTCGGACGTGTACGGCCTCGCGGCCACGCTCTACCGTCTCGCCACCGGCCGGGTTCCCACCGCAGCGCTCGAGCGTGAGGCCGGCACGGCCCTCCCGTCGCCACACTCGCTCAATCCCGAGATCAGCCAGTCCGTGAGCGACGGCCTCCTCGACGGTCTCGAGCTCAACCCCGACCACCGACCGCAGACGCTCGACGCATTCCTGCTGCGACTGGGCGTGCGGGTGGCCGACCCTCGACCCGCGCGTTCGCTGCTCCTCGAGTCGATGCCACCGGCGACCGGTCTGGCGGATGTGACTGAACCGCCTCCCAGCCCTTTCCCCCCGGGTCCGTTCCCTCCGCCTGCGCCTGCGTCGCCAGATCGGTCCGAGGCCGCCACGGTGTTGCAACGGGGTATCCCGTCCCCCGCTGACGAAGCGACGGTGCATGCTGCGCCAACGGTCATCGCCACTCAGTCGAACAGGACGTGGCACGCATCTCCGACGGGCGCCGACCGGCTGGCATCTGCGCCTCGAGCCCCGTTGGGCTCGGCTCCGATCGCGATCGGTCCTCACCCTGCCGGTCGATGGAAGGCGACGGTGCCCCTGACCCTGGTCGCGCTTGCCTTCGGGTCGGCGGCGCCGGTCGCCGCCGTCCTGCTGCTGGTGCTCGTCGTCCTCCCGCTGGTTGCCACCTGGGGTGACTCGGTGGTCCACCGGTTCCGGCGCAACTCTGGTACCGCTCAGCGATGGATCGAGCGAGCCACGCCTCCCGCTGCGGCCGCCCCCGTCCGTTTCGTCGGCAACCTCGTGATGAGCATCCTGCGCTCGCTGCCAGTCGTTGCCTTGACCGCGGCTCTGCTCGGCCTCTGGTACGGCCTCGATCACCTTCACGTGCCGCAACTCCTGGTGGACACCGTGCTGCGGGTCATCGGCCTGCTGGCTGCGGCGATCCTCGTGGTGCCGGCGCGCGCCGGTTCGCCGCGGTTCCGTACCGGTGTCGCGATCGAGGACGCAGTGTCCCGACTGCTTGGTCCGAGCGGCAGGCTCGGCCAGCGTGGCGTGGTGCTATGGATCGTCGCCGCCGCCGCGGTGGCCGGTTCGCTGTGGTTCACACCCGAGGTGTGGCCGTTGCCGCATTGAACGGGTCCGGCTCGGAGGAGGGCGATTTGACCGGTCCAGTCGCCGACCCGCCGGGTTGGCTGGATGAGCTGCGGTTCGACACCGAAGGACCGCCGTGGTTGCCGATGGGCCTGTCCCGCTGCGATCCGGCGCACTGGCTGTTGCCCGACGAGCACAGGTCCGAGGAGCTGGCCGAGCGGCACCGCCTCCTCGCCGCGCGCCACGACGAGGTGTTCGCAGCCCTGCCCGACACTGAGGCGGCCGGCGCAGAGGTGCTCGGCCTGGTACGGACCTGGTTCGGAGCGCACCGGAGCGACGTGGTGCTGCCCGATGACCCGCCGGGCATCCATCCGCTCGAAGCGGCCGGCCGGCTCGTGCAGGAAGACGTGTGCCTCATGGTCCGTCGAGGCAACGCCCATCATCTCGACGCGGCTTGTCTGTGCTTTCCGTCCCGTTGGCGTTTGGCCGACAAGCTCGGTCGTCCTGCCGCCGCCATCCACGGACCCGTGCCCCACTACGACGCCGAGCTCGCGAGCCGGGTCGACCGCTACCTCGACAAGCTGCGGCCGAACGCGATCTCAGCGCGACGGAACTGGTCGGTGCACGACGCGGCTGACCTCTTCGCGCCCTGGCCTCCCCCCGGTCGACGCCGGCTCGAGGCGATCGACGTCAGCACCGGCCTGTGGTTGCGCAGCGAACGACAGACGCTGCGACGCCTCCCGCAGACGGGCGCCGTGCTGTTCACGATCCGGGTGCAGCAGGCGCCGTTCGGTGCGCTCGCCGGGCGGCCAGAGGTGGCCCGTCGGTTCGCTGACCGGCTTGCCGCCCAGCCCTCCGAGCTCACCGCGATGAACGGGTTGGACGGCTACCGCAAGGCGGTTCTCGGCTGGCTCCGCCAGGTGGTCACCGGCGGTCCGCCGCCGGGGGCGGCTTCCAACTGGCCCCGGTGATCGCACGCACCTCCAGGATCAGCCCGAGCTGAGGGTGCACCACAGCGCGCTCCCACGTGAGCCCGAGTTTGGCCATCACCCGCTGGGACCGGTGGTTGTCGTGGACGGTGATGCTCACGATCTGATCCAGGCCGAGCGTGGTGAAGCCCTGCTCGATCGCCGCTCGTGCACCCTCGGTGGCGAAACCATGTCCCCAGTGCGCCCGACCCAGCCGCCATCCCACCTCGACCCGAGGCAGCACCTCCGGCACGAAGAACGGTTTGGCGAGTCCGATGAACCCGATGGGTTCGCCTGTGTCGCGTCGCTCAGCGGCCCAAAGCCCGAACCCTTCGCTGGCCCAATGGCCTTCGATGGTCGCGAGCGACGCGTCCGATTCGGTGCGGGTGAACGGGCGGTCGGGATTGAGGAAGCGGGTGACCGCGGCGTCGGCGTTCACTGCGGCATACCAGGCTCGGTCGTCCGGACGGAACCGCCGGAGCCGCAGCCGTTCGGTCGTCACGACCTCCGGGTACGCGCCGCCCGTGCTCTCAGCCGCGACCGGCGTTCGGCTTGGTGCCGTGGTTCGCCTTCTTGCGCCGGCCGTTGATCTTGCGCTTGTTCGTCTTCTTCGACATGGGATCGCCACCCTACCGGTCGGTCAGGTGGGGCTCCCAATGCCCGCACGTGCTCAAGCGGTCGGATGGGTACCCGCCCAGGCAACGAGGTCGATCGCCGACCACGTGTTCACGACGTCAACGAGATCGATCTCATGGCGCGCCGCCTTGTCACATCCGTAGTTCTGCCACTCGAGCTGGCCCGGCGCGTGAGCGTCGGTGTCGATGCTGACCTTGCAACCCCACTCGAGTGCCATCTCGAGCAGCTCGTCGGGCGGGTCCTGGCGTTCCGGACGGCAGTTGATCTCCACAGCTGTGTCGAACCGGGCACACGCCGCGAACACGATCTCGGGGTCAAAGGTCGCTTGGGGCCGGACGACCTTCTGATCGGCTCCGAACCCCCGGACCTTGCGACCGGTGCAGTGGCCGAGGATGTCGACATGGGGGCTTGCCACCGCAACGACCATGCGCTCGGTCATCGCGCTTCGTTCCATCGAGAGCTTGGAGTGGACGCTCGCCACAACGACGTCGAGTTGGGCGAGCATGTCCTCCTCCTGATCGAGGGCGCCGTCGGCCAGGATGTCGACCTCGATGCCGGTCAGGATGCGGAACGGCGCGAGCAGCTCGTTCAACCGGCGCACGTCGTCGAGCTGTTCGCGCAGCCGCTCGGCCGTGAGGCCGTGAGCGATGGTGAGCCGGGGTGAGTGGTCGGTCAGCACCATGTACTCGTGGCCGAGCGCCATCGCCGTGCGGGCCATCGTCTCGATCGACGCTCCGCCGTCGCTCCAGGTGGAGTGGGTGTGGCAGTCGCCCTTCAGCGCCTGACGGATCTCGGCGCCCTCGGCGAGTGGGATCCCGGTGGTCTCCTCGAGCTCAGCCAGCCTGGTCGGTACCCGGCCCCCGAGCGCATCGGCGATCACGGAGCCCGTGCTGTCTCCTATGCCCTTGAGCTCGGTCAGTGTGCCGTTGCGGGCTCGCTGCTCGAGCTCGCCGGAGGGCATCTCGCGCACGATCTCGGCAGCCCTGTGGAACGCCGCAGCCTTGCGGGCATCGGCCAACGACCGGTCGAGGAGGTAGGCGATGCGGTCGAGTGCGTCGGCCGGGTCCATGATCCGCCACCGTAGCGACAGGCTTCGAGGGTCTGGAACACCGGTACGGTCGAGCGGGCCATGCACGTCCGACTCATCGCCACCGATCTCGATGGAACGCTGCTCCGCAGCGACGGGAGCGTCTCGGCGCGAACCCGCGCCGCGGTGGACGCCGCAGAATCAGCGGGCATCGGGCTGGTCATCGTCACCGGACGACCTCCTCGGTGGATACCCCCGATCGTCGAGCAGCTCGGCGACAGGGGGCTCGTGGTGTGCGCCAACGGCGGCATCGTCTATGACCCGGCCCGTCACGAGATCATCGAGCGCAACGACATGCCGGGGGAGGCGGCGGCCGAGGTGGTGCGCCGTCTGCGGGCCGAGATCCCGGAATTGGTGTTCGGCTGCGAGCAGGGGATGGATTTCGCCGTCGAAGCGAAGTTCGCTCCGCACGCACAGATGCTCGACCAGGTCGTGTACGCCCCGATCGAAGACGTCTGCACGCAACCCGTCACCAAGCTGCTGGTGCGGCACCCGCAGCCGGCACCTGGCGGGCTGGCCGAGCGGGTCCGTCGAATCGTGGATGGACTGGCCGGCGTCACCCACTCGATGGACGAGAGCTTCCTCGAGCTCTCCCGGCCCGACGTCCACAAGGCGTCAACGCTCGAAAGGCTGGTGGCCGAGTCAGGTATCGCCTCCCCGGACGTCGTGGCGTTCGGCGACATGCCCAACGACATCGAGATGCTCACCTGGGCCGGTCATGGTGTTGCGGTGGCCAACGCTCACCCGCTCGTCGTCGAGGCGGCCGACGAGGTGACCGAGTCGAACGACGACGACGGCGTCGCCGTGGTCATCGAACGGATGCTGTCGGGCGCGTGAACGCTCGGTAGCGTGCCGCGGCGTGGTCACCGCGACAGTTCTCGCGTTGTCTTCGGCCGGGCTGCATGCAACGTGGAACCTGATACTCAAGGTCGCGACCGACGACGATCGGGATCTGGCCTCTTGGGGTCAGTTCGTCGCTGCAGGGCTCATCGCCCTTCCGGTTCTCCTCCTGGTCGGCCTGCCTGGCACCGCAGCGTTGCCGTGGTTGCTGCTGTCGTCGGGGATCCACATCGCTTACGTCAGCGCGCTGGTCGGCGCTTACCGGGCCGGTGATCTGTCTCTCACCTATCCCCTTGCCCGCGGTGGCGGCGCACTCGCCGCCGCGATCGGCGGGGTGTCGCTGTTGGGCGATCACCTCGCTCCAGTGGCCTGGCTGGCCATCACGGTGGTGGTCGCCGGATTGCTGTCGCTGGTCGGTCGTAGCTCGTCACGGCGTGCGGTCGGCCTCGCCCTCGCCACCGCGCTGACCATCGGGGCCTACACGGTCGTCGATTCCCACGGCGCCCGGATCACGAGCGGCGCTTCGTACGGCCTTGCGCTCATGCCGATGATCGCTATCGCCCTCTCCATCGTCGGCCTGGCACGGGGTCGGGGCCCCGCTCTCGTCTATGCGTCGCGGCTCGCATGGTCGCGATGGGCCCTTGCCGGAGCCTGCTCGACGGCGGCCTACACCTTGGTGCTCATCGCCGTCCGGTCGGCACCCGTGGGTTATGTCACGATGCTGCGCGAATCCTCGGTCGTGCTGGGCGCGCTCGCCGGATGGTTGCTTCTGCGCGAAAGGCTGGGGGCCCGCCGGCTCGCATCATCAGGCGTCGTGCTCGTCGGTCTGCTCCTCCTGGTGGTCGCCACCGTCTGATGCAGCCGTGCCTCCCGCGACAGGTGGCGCAAAGCGTTTCAACGACTGACCTCTAGCCTGCGCCTGATGGAACGATTCGGGTTCGTCGGCTTACCCAACTCCGGCAAGTCGTCGCTCTACAACGCGCTGGCCGGTGGCGGAGCCTTGGCCGCGCCCTACGCGTTCGCCACAACGGATCCGAACGTCGGAGTCGCCAAGGTGCCCGACGACCGCCTCGATCGCCTTGCTGCCATGTCGAGCTCCCGCAAGGTCGTGCCCGCCGCCGTGCAGTTCGTCGACATCGGCGGGCTGGTCGAGGGAGCGAGCACGGGGGAGGGCCTCGGCAACAAGTTCCTCGCTCACATACGCGAGGTCGACGCAGTCGTCTATCTGCTGCGGGCGTTCGTCGATGCCGACGTACCCGGACCGTCTGATCCGCTCGAGTGCCTGCGAGTCGTCGAGCTCGAGCTGGCGCTGGCCGATCTCGAGGCCGTGGAGTCGCGCATCGAGCGGCGGCGCAAAGCGGCCAAACAGGATCGGTCGCTGATCGACGAGGTCGCTGCACTCGACGCTGCGCACGAACTGCTGGCCGCTGGTACGCCCATCTACCGCGGAGGGCTCGACGCGATCCAGCGGGCACTGCTGCGGGCCGATTTCCTGCTTACCAACAAGCCGGTGATCGCGTTGGTCAACGTCGGCGAGGACGACATGGAGCGGGTGCACGAGGTCATCGCCCCCGTCGTGGCGGAGATGGACGATCGCGCCGAGGTCCTCGGCATGTGCGTGCAACTCGAGGCGGAGGCCGCGCAGTTCACCGACGACGACCGAGCGGAGATGCTGGAGGCGCTCGGTCTCGGTGAGGGCGGCCTAGAGCGGTTCATCCACGCCGCATATCACCTGCTCGGGCTGCGAACGTTCTTCACGACCGGCGACAAGGAGTCGAGGGCCTGGACGTTTCGCGCCGGCTCGAAGGCACCGCAGGCCGCGGGGCGGATCCATACCGACTTCGAGCGTGGTTTCATCAAGGCCGAGGTGATCAGGTGGGACGAGTTGCTCGAGATCGGCTCGTGGTCGAAGTCGCGCGAGGTGGGCAAGCTGCGGATCGAGGGCAAGGATTACGAAGTGGTCGACGGTGACGTCGTGGAATTCCGCTTCAACGTCTGATGTCGAGCCGCTGTCCGCACGTGCTACCCACTTGGCTCGACTGACATGGCCTGGCTGCTTCGAGACGGCGAGGTCCTGGCCAGCCTCGAACTGGCGACCTCGGCCAAGGCGCGAGCGCGCGGGCTGCTCGGTCGCGACGGCGTCGAGGGGGCGATGCTGCTGCGGCCCGCTCGCTCGGTCCACACGCTTCGCATGCGATTCCCGATCGACGTGGCGTTCTGCGACGGTGATCTGCTGGTCATCCGGACGGTCACGATGTCCCGCAACCGGCTGGGCCGGCCCGTGCGGCGCGCCCGTTGCGTCATCGAGGCCGAGGCCGGGGCGTTCGGGCACTGGAACCTGCGGCCGGGCGACCAGCTCGAGATCCGGGGCGAGGACTGACGTGCCCAGCGGCGAGGTGGCGGCGGCGACCGTCCGATGAAACTCCGATGAAACCGTCCTACCAGGACGGCGTGCTCGTGCTCATCGGCACGCCGATCGGCAACCTCGGCGATCTGGCTCCGCGCGCCGTCGAAGCGCTCGCTGCTGCGGACGTGATCTGCTGTGAGGACACGCGTCGCACCGGACGGCTGTTGCAGCATGCCGGTCTCGAGCGACGACCACTCATCACCGTCAACGATCACACCGAGATGGGAGCGATCGGTGAGGTCCTGTCCCGGCTCGCTCGCGGCGAGCAGGTCGCGGTCGTGAGCGACGCCGGGATGCCTGGCATCTCCGATCCGGGTGAACGACTTGTCCGGGCGGCCGCGGCCGAGGGACACAGGGTCGAGGTGGTACCTGGACCGTCAGCCGCGATCTCGGCTCTCGTGGCCAGCGGACTGCCCACCGGAAGGTTCGTGTTCGAGGGGTTCCTGCCTCGCAAGGGGTCGGGACGAACGGGCCGCCTGGCCGAGGTGGCCGACGAGCGCCGAACCGCCATCCTGTATGAGGCACCCCATCGACTGGCCAGGACACTGGCCGACCTGGCCGAGGTGTGTGGCCCGGACCGGCGGATCGTCATTGCCCGGGAGCTCACCAAGCTGCACGAGGAGCTGTGGCGAGGGACCCTCGGCGGCGCGCTCGCTCGCCTCCCCGAGCACGAACCGCGCGGCGAGTACGTGCTCGTGCTGGAGGGCGCGCCGGTGGCGGAGACCGCATCGGACGCAACCATCGCTGCCGCCGTTGACGAGGCGCGTGGGTCCGGCGCATCGACCCGCGACGCGGTGGCGGCAGTGGCGGCCCAGCTCGGCGTCAGCAAGCGCCGGGTCTACGACCTGGCGACGCGACCAGACTGAGGCCTTGCGCGCAGAGCAGGTCGCGGTCCCCGGGGCGAGGTTGGTGCGCTTGTGCCGCTCACATCGGCTGGAGCGCACCGAGCTTGCGGTCCCCCGGGGCGCCCCGCAGGCTTGTGCTGCGCGAGCCTGAAGCGATCGTCATCGCCGATCCCGCCGCCGAGCTGCTCTCCCTGGTCTACAGAGCCGACGACGCTCCGTCGACGGCCGATCGCTCGTCCGCCGCACTGCTCCGGCGGCGATTCGGCGTCTCGTTGCCGCCGCCGTTCGCCGATGCCGTCGATCCAGGTGATCCCGAGGCTGCCCCTGTACGGCCCGCGGTCTCGGCTGACGGCCCGGCGATCGCCGCGGTGAAGTGGCGGGCGTTCGGCTCCTGCTACCGAGGCGTCCTGCCCGACGAGCTCCTCGACGGGCGCGTCATCGTTCCGCCTGTTGCGTTCTGGGTAGGGCGGGCCTCGGTCCCGCCGTCGGAACGGCACGTCCTGTTGGTCCTCGGCCGACCCGGGCATGTGCTCGGGTACTGCGACGCCGGGCCCTGCCGGGACCCCGACGTCGACCAGTCGGTCACCGGGGAGGTGTACGAGCTGTACCTCGATCCGACGGCGCTGCGCTCCGGTGGCGGACGGCGGCTGCTCGATCGTGCAGTCGGCCACATGCTCGCTACCAGCTCGACAGATCTGCGCCTTTGGGTGTTGCGCGCGAACGACGCCGGCCGGGCCTTCTACCAGGCCTCCGGTTGGGCGCCCGACGGTGCGACCCGCATCGAGGACCTGGGCCTGGCCACGTTCGAGGAGATGAGGTACCGGGCCGAGCGTCACCTCGTCAAGGGTGACTCTTAGGCTAAGAGGCCCGAGCGAATAGGCGAGGCCGTGGCCCGAGCGGCCCGCTCGCTGAAGGCGAGCAAGAGCGGACAGCACGGCTTCGTCGCCCTTCTCGGTGCCGTTAGGCGACGAGAATTCGCGAAGGGGGGCGCCTATCCGCGCAAACCCTAAGCTGAAGGCGATGGATGACGTCGGCCCCGAGGAGTTCGACGACCTGTACGACCCGGACACGCTGGCCGCCCTCGACTCCTGGTCAGCTCCGGACATGGTGGACGCGCTTGCAGCCCCCCTTCCCTCGCGCGTGTCCGCGTGGAGCCGCAGCACGTTGATGGGGATGGTCCTGTCAGGGTGCGCGCTCGGCCTGCAGGAGGTGCTCGACCCGAAGGCACTGCGGCCGATCGTCGTCGAGGTGAACGCCGCCGGCGAGCCCCACGACCTGCCGATCGAGCTGATCCTGGACCCGGACGATCCGCGCGGCAGCCTCTGCATCATCCGACGGGACCCTCCTGCACCGGTCGTCTAGTCCTCGCCTCTGCGGCCCCATCCGCGAACGTGTCACTGGGGGTGCGGATCATTGATGTGTGCCTCGACCTCTGCACGACGAGCGATATCCCCACGATGCCGGCACGTGTGAGCTGTCGCGTTGGTCGGGTGGGGTGACGCGCTGTCGGTGGTGTGATCGTGAGACCACATCGGGCAGTGCCTGGTGCGGCCATCTCTGCGAGGACGAGTACCGGCGGAACCACTGGTGGGATCACGCTCGGGCTGCGGCCGCAGTACGCGACGGCGACCGCTGCGTCCGGTGTGAGCTCGGGCCCGAGACACCGATCGTGGCCAAACTGTTGCTGCGCGCCCTCGTGCCGATGGGACCGATTGAGGCGGCGCGCCTGTGGCGAAGCACCGAGTGGCAGGCGCTGCGCCAGGCCTGCGTGCTCGAGGTGCACCACGTCGTCGCAGGGCAGGGCAATGGATACGGTGCCGGCTGCCACCACCATCTCCGCGGCCTGGAGACGTTGTGCCATCGCTGCCACGCCGCGATCACCGCCGAGCAGCAACGAGCATCGCGGAAGACGGGATTGGCCGATGCGGGCTGAGCGCCGCAGCAGGGTCCGACCCACCCGAGGGTTCTGCGTAGTGGCCTCCGACTGCACAGGCGTACACGAAGTTCGCCGGGAGAGAGCGGGCTGCGTCTCCCGATCGTCTCGACATCCGAATTCCTGTCACACCCCCCGTGCAAACTGATCCCATGCTCCCGACCGCCATCATCGCCGTTGTCATCGGTGTCGTCGCCACTGCGGCGCTCGTCGCCGCGGTGCTGGCGGCCCAGCTGCGGCGGCTCACTGCGATCCAGGCGAGCTCGGTGGACCGTCACGTCGATCAGAACCGCCAAGAGCTGCGTGGCGAGCTCGATCGGGTGACCGGCTTGGTTGTCGGTCTGCAAGAGCGTCAGGCAGCTCAGCACGGCGAGATGTCGGCGCGGCTTGCAGAAGCGGCGCGCAGCACAGGCGAGCTGGCCGACACCGCACGACACCTGCGCGAGGCCTTGGCCAGTCCGAAAGCTCGTGGGCAGTGGGGTGAACGGATGGCAGAAGACGTCTTGCGGCTGGCCGGGTTCGTCGAAGGCGTCAACTATCGACGGCAGACCGCACTTCGCTCCGGGTCGATCCCCGACGTCACCTTCTTCCTTCCCGGCGGGCTGGTCCTGAACATGGACGTCAAGTTCCCAGCAGACAACTACCTGCGCGCTCTTGATGCGCCCACGGCTGTCGACCGGGCGAGTGCCCAGGCTGCGTTCGTCCGCGACGTGCGCCAGCGGATAAAGGAACTGGCCGGTCGCGGTTACATCGAGGTCGGCGTCACGGTCGACCATGTGCTGCTGTTCATCCCGAACGAGAGCATCTTCAGCTTCGTCCACGAGCGGGATCCGACCTTGGTGGACGTCGCCCTCCGGCAGAAGGTCGTGCTGTGTTCGCCGTTCACCTTGTTCGCGGTGCTCGCCGTCATTCGCCAAGCGGTCGAGGCGGTGCAGCTCCAGCAGACGTCCGGTGAGGTGTTGCAATGCCTCGGTGCCTTTGGTGACCAGTGGGACCAGTTCACCGAAGCCATGGAGCTGGTCGGGCGCCGCCTCGACACCGCGCAGCGGGGCTTCCAGGAGCTCGTTGGTCCCAGGCGCCGACAGCTCGAACGCCAGCTCGACCGACTGGATGATCTGCGCCGGCAACGGGGACTCGACGAACACGAGGGCCCGGCAGATCCTCGGCAGCTGCCCGAAGCGCGAGCTGGATGAAGCGCCGGGCCTGCTCGCCCCGAGGTGCGGCAACCGGTCGCGAACGTGGTCAGCGCAACGGCAATTGGCCGGAAATGCGGTTGCGGGTGGTCGATAGGGTGACCGTGTGCCTGGTCGTTTCTACGTCACAACACCGATCTATTACGTCAACGGCGCGCCTCATGTCGGCACCGCGTACACCACTGTCATCGCTGACGCCTTGGCTCGGTGGCATCGGCTGCTAGGCGACGATGTCCGGTTTCTCACCGGTTCGGACGAACACGGCCTCAAAGTGCAACGCGCGGCAGACGCCAATGGCATCACGCCCGAGGAACAGGCCGATCGCACGTCCGATGCGTTCAAGCAGGCCTGGCGTGAGCTCGACGTGCAGTACGACGACTTCATCCGCACCACCGAGCCTCGTCATCATCGGGCGGTACAGGCGTTCCTCAGCCGGGTCTACGAGAACGGCCACATCTACAAGGGCGTCTACGAGGGCCTCTACTGCGTGGCCTGCGAGGCGTACTACACCGAGGACGAGCTGGTCGACGGCAACTGCCCGATCCACGGCCGGCCCGTGCAGCGCATGCAGGAGTCGAACTGGTTCTTCCGGCTCTCGCGCTACGAGCAGCGC
>JBBSGQ010000004.1:0-25343 GCA_038253965.1 Acidimicrobiales bacterium
CGTCGCCGCCATGTTGGCCAGCACCGCGGGGTGTCGGTACACGTTGCCCGTGACGAGCACGCCGACCCGCAGCCGTCGGGTGGCCTGGGCCAGCGCGGCGAGGGTGACCCACCCTTCCATGCACGGCCCGGTCGGGTCGGAGAAGATCGGATAGAAGTGGTCGAACGTCCAGCCAGATTCGAACACGTCGATGTCATCGGCAGCTCGCCAGACATCGAGCATCGCGTCCCACGTGGTGTTCTGGGGTGAGGTCTTGAAGGCGAATCGCATGGCCGGCAAGCGTAGAGCGATGCTGCCGGCCGTGCATTGACCCGCGGGTCAAGTCGGGGCCTACACTCGGCACCGGCCAGCTATCCCCAGGGGGCGCACCATGACCAGCGCGCAAGTGACGTTCACCGAGGACGAGCTGCTCGAGTCCCACGACTACGCGGAGCCGTTGATCGCCGGCGGCGTGCGCTGCCACGGCGGATTCGACGACCGGGGCGCATATGTCTCGCCCAGGACCCGCAACCGGGTGCCGGCCATCGAGGCGTGGGAGACGCAGCGCGTCGAGCAGTTCTCGACACCCGTGCTCGACGTCGCGCTCGAGACCTGGCCCGAGCACTATCCGAACGTGCGCCAGGCCCGCCTCCTCATCGAGTCGGGCGCTCCCGAGCCGATCATCTCGACACTCACCCGCATCGGCACTGCCGAGGGGTTCGGCAGCATGATCAGGCACTCGGTCATCCCCGATCTCCAACGGGCGTTCGACGAGGACATCCAGGGTACGGCGATGACCCACCTCGGCCGCGGGCTGTACGAAGCTCACGCCCGCGACGAGGCCGGCCACGGCGACGAGGCGGGCCACAGCCACATGTGGTTCGCGGCAAGAGACATAGCGTTCGAATCACCGGTCACCGTCGACGAGACGACCCTCATGCTCGAGCGGATGGGTATCGCCACACCGGGATCGGGCGGCAAGGTGGACGTCGGGCGGATGCTGGCGCAGGCGGTCGCCAATCGGGTCCTCGATGCCGACATCGAGTTCGAGCTCGAGTCGCTCATCACCCGCATGGTCCGACTGCTGTTGATCGAGATCTCGGCGTTCCACGCCTTCGCGTGGGCCGAGGAGGTGTTGGCCGACCCCGACCTCGTGGCCGGCGAGGGTGAGGCCGCCACACTCGTCTCCTACATCCGGGCCGATGAGACCCCCCATGTCGCCTACCTCAAGACGGTGCTGTCAGAGATGCGGGACCGAACGTTCGTCGGCGCATCGGGCAGGCAGTATCCGGGCGCCGACATCGTCGGGCGCATCTGGGACCGGTCGCTCGAAGCGTCTCTCGGCGCGGGCCGCACCGATGGCATGGAGACCGCGTGGTGGGAGGTGACCCATGCGCTCGCCGGTCGCACCGATCGCGATGAGCTGCTCGAGCGGTTCAACGCGCTCGGCTCCTCACGAAGATTGGCCGACGGCGCATGGATCACTGGCGGCGCGGAAGCCGCCTGATGAAGTACGGAATCGCGTTCGTCAACGCCGGGCCGTTGTCGCACCCGACCCTGGCCGTGGCAACGGCTCGAGCGGCCGAGGCGGCCGGCTTCGAGTCGTTGTGGACCGTCGAGCACGTGCTGGTGCCGGCGGGCTACGAGTCCGAGTATCCGTATGACCCGAGCGGCAAGATGCCGGGTGGCGAAACTGCCGCCATGCCCGACCCGTTGATCTGGATGGCGTACGTCGCCGCTGCGACATCGACCATCAACCTCGCCACCGGCATCTTGATCGTTCCCCAACGCAACCCGGCGGTGCTGGCGAAGGAAGTGGCCACGCTCGACGTGCTCTCCGGGGGAAGGGTGATGCTCGGGGTCGGTGCAGGCTGGCTGGAAGAGGAGTTCGATGCACTGGGCGTGCCGTTCAAGGATCGCGGCCGCCGCCTCGACAGCCACATCGCGACGATGCGAGCGCTGTGGTCTGACGACAAGGCGTCCGTGGACGACGAGTTCACCTCGTTCACGAACTGCGTGAGCCTCCCGAAGCCCACCCGCCGGACCGTGCCGATCGTGATCGGCGGTCATAGCGAGCCGGCGGCGCGCCGGGCCGGGCGCCTGGGTGACGGCTTCTTCCCGGGCAAGGGCTCCCACGACGAGATCGCCCATCTGCTCGACGTGATGCGCGCCGCAGCCGAGAAGGCCGGCCGAGATCCCGACGCGATCGAGATCACTGCGAGCGGTGCCGGTTTGTTCGGACCAGACCCGCAGGGCGAGCTCGAGAAGCTGGCCGCGCTCGGCGTCCAGCGGGCGATCATCGCCCCGCTGGCCTACGACGTCGCCTCTGCCGAGGACGTCTATGCCGCGTGGGCCGACAGGGTCATCAGAGCCTGAGGCTCGGCGCAAAAACCCCCGCCAGTAGCCGCTATTGCGCCGCGAACCAGGGGCTCCTATAACGCCGTTCGGCTCGCCATTGCTGACGAGACCAGGGAAGTACTCGGCGATGTGCATCGGGATGCGCACACAGCCATGGGAGGCGGGGACGTTCGGCACCGATGGGGCGCCGTGCACAGCGAAGCCGAGCATGGCCGGAACCCGGGGACCCGGCGGTTACGGTTGCGCCTCATGTCCTCGGCGAGCTACGAGGGGCACGGACGAGCCCAGTTGACCGAAGCGCCAATGCCGTCGACGGACCCGACGGCCGGCTCGCCGGTGGTCGGGCTGGCGTTGGGTGCCGGCTCGGCTGAGGTCGGCCGGGAACCGTCGCCGGGAGCGCCGACTCCGCCGGACGAGGTAGCACCCGGCACCGTTCGACGTGCGATCGCCGGCGACGACGGAGCATTTGCCACGCTCATCGAGCACTACGACCCACTGCTCCGAGAGCTCGCGTTCCACCTGCTGGGTGACCACCTTGGCATGGAAGACGTCCTGCAGGACGCCTACGTAAAGGCCTACCGGGCCCTTCCCCGTCTCAAGCCGGACTCCGAACCTCGGACCTGGCTCTCCCGCATCGTCTACCTGGCCTGTCTCGACGTGCTGAGACGGCGCTATAGATGGCCTCATCTGAACCCCGGGCAGCATGATGATCAGGAGGGGCCGACGTCTGCGTTCCGCAGCGCGTTCGCCGGTCTCCCGGCCGACCAACAAGCGGCAGTGCTACTGGCCGACCGGGCCGGGCTGGGACCGGCTGCGGTTGCGGAGGTGCTCGGCCAACCCGAGGCCGTCGCGGTCAAGGCGCTGATGCACGCCCGCCTCATCCTTCATACCGCGCTCGATCGAGACACGGAACCGGAGCTCGATGTCCGATGACCGATCAAGCCGGTCGAGTGGACCAGGTCGATCCCCGTGTCCACGGCGCTCTGGCTGCGATGGAGGTGCCCGGTCACGACGACCAGTTCTGGCACGCCCTCGGCACCCGCCTCATAGCGGAGCGTGAAGCGCCCGCAGCGCCGACCTTTGATCCCCTCGAGAGGCTGGACCAAGTCGACAGTCATCCCGCTCCACCCCAGGAAGGCGCCGATTCGGGCCGACGGGCACGCAGACGGGATCGAACATTTCCCGACGAACGCTTCGACGCCGTCCGACCCACCGTCTCTCACCTGGCCGAGCACGCAGCACGGACGAAGCAGCACCGTCCGAATTGGCGTCGCCGAGCCCTGGTCACGAGGAGCGTCGTGGCAGTGTCTACGGTGCTCGGGTTGGCGATCTGGCTCGGCGCACACGCCGAGCCAGCCTCGCAGACGGCCACCGCCGGTGAGCTCGCCGGCCGGTTGTCTCGACGTCTGTCGGGATCGCAGTATCTCCTCGGCGAAGTCAACACCGTCGGGTTCGGTCCCGGAAGCGGCAGGTACACGTTCGTCCGCTCGTCGGATGGATCGTTGCGCTACCGGGGAGTCGATCGACGCAGCGATTTGGCCTACGACGCCGCCAACGGATCAGCCCAGAGCTGGCGCGTCCGAGATACCGGGACCTCGGCATCGGAGGACCGTGGGTTGGCCCCCGGTCCACCCGACCCTGACGGCGCCAGCCGCTACCTGCAGGACGACGAGCTCGGGGCGATGGTCCACGCGCTCGACGCATCACCGGGCACTCCGGCCCGATCACGGATCCGGCACGGCCGGAAGGTCTGGATGGTCGACGTTCGCCTTCCCACGTCCTCCGACTCGCCGTTCGACGGCATGCAGGTGATCGTGGATCAGCGTCGCGGGCTCCCTGTCGAGGTCGACCGCTCGGTGAAGGGTGCTGTCGTCGAGCGCAAGCAGTTCAGCGACGTGCGCCAGACGAGCAGCGTGCCACAGGACACCTTCCGATTCGCGTTCCCGACCGGCATCAGCGCTGCCCAGTTCGACAACGGGTTCCAGCGCACGAGGTTGCCGGCCGCGGGCAGCCTCGTCGGTTACGCCGCGGTGACGCCGCAGTGGCTCCCTCGAGGCTTCGAGTTGTCGACCCTTGCCGTGCTTCCCGGAAGCCCGCAAGGTCTGTCTGCCACCGCAGGAGGTGACAACCCTCCCGATCGGGACGTCTTGTCGCTCGCCTATCGCAACGGGGTGGATCGGCTCACCTTGACGCTGCGGCGGGTCAGCAGTCCGAGCGACAGCTGGAAGGACCCGTTCGTGGGCGCACCGGGAACGATCAGCCGGGTCCAGCGCGTGCGTCTCGAGGGAGGCCGCTTCCTCGGCGCCACTGTCGAGCAGGTGACCGCACCAGGCGCCGCCCCCCATCTCTGGGGCCGTTCGGCCGACTTCGTCTTCACCGTCGCCGGCGATCTCGACCCATCACAGCTCCTGCAGGTCGCCAACTCGTTGCAGTGACCCACGACAAGCGATGCACCGCAGGTGCGCCACGAGAAGCGGCCGGACCTTGATCGAGCGTCCGCGTCGAGCGTGCAAAGGATGCCGGAGGCAGCACTAGGTTCGAGTCGTGCCGGATCTCGCCAACACCCTCATCGGCGGCCGGTACCGGCTGGAACGACACCTCGGAGCGGGCGGGATGGGCGAGGTCTGGGCGGCCACCGACACCCGTCTCGACCGCCCGGTCGCATTGAAGATCCTACGTTCGGGATCGACAGCCGAGCCGGGAGTGCGCCTCCGGTTCGAGAGCGAGGCACGGTCCGCAGCGCGCCTCCATCACCCCAACGTCGTCGCCGTTTTCGACGCCGGTGTCGACGCCGATGACGGCGCCCAGTTGTGGCTGGTCATGGAGCGGCTGCCGGGCCTGACGCTTGTCGACCGGATGGCTCGTGGTCAGCTGTCACCGACCGAGGCGCGCGCCGTCGCCATTGACGTCCTCAACGGTCTGGCCGCGGCTCACAGGGCCATGCTCGTGCACCGCGACATCAAGCCGTCCAACCTGCTGCAAGCGGCTGACGGGACGTGGAAGGTCGCCGACTTCGGCATCGCCAAGCCGCTCGACGCGGCGATCGATCTCACTGCGACCGGGGCCACGATCGGCACGCCGTCGTACCTGTCCCCCGAGCAACTCGAGGGCCGGCCGGCGACGCCGGCCAGTGACCTCTGGGCGGTCGGTGTCGTTCTCTACGAGGCCTTGGCGGGCCGCAAGCCTTTCAACGGGGAGACCCCGTTCGCCATCGCCCACGCCGTGCGCACCGCGGATCCCGAACCGATCGCCGCGATCCGTCCGGATGTCGACCTCGTCCTGTCCACCACCATCAGCTCCGCGTTGGCCAAGGATCCCGACAAGCGTCCGCGTGACGCCTCGACGATGGCCGCGATGCTGCGTGCGCCGGCCACCTCGGCAGAGTTCGGCGCTCCCGGCCAAGAGGCGACAGTCGCCCCCGTGGGGGTGCCGCCGACAACCGTCTTCTCCCCTGCTCGCAGCCCAGGGCCGGCGGTGGACAAGGCAGCTGGAAGGCGTCGGTCGCTCGGATGGATCGCCGCGAGCGCCGTCGTTCTGGCCGCGCTGCTGATCGCAGCGGTCGCGATCGCGTCGCGCAACGACGATTCGCCAGGGAAGCTGCCGACCACGACAACCCCGTCTACCACTGCGGCGAACACGACAGCGACGCCGCGCAGCCAGCCGGGCACCACGGCTCCGGCGACCTTTGGCTCGACGACACCCTCGAGCTCCACCACGGCGTCGACGACCAGTGCGCCGAGCACGACGTCGTCGACGACGACGACATCGACCACGACGTCAACCACCGCTCCGGGGACCACCTCGACGACGACGAAGCCCAAGAAGGGGAAGCAGCCCGGTACCAAGGGCTGACTTGTTCCTAGCGCCGTTCAGCGGCGAGCTCCTCGCGCAGAGCGAAGCGCTGGACCTTGCCGGTCGCCGTCTTCGGGAGCGCGTCGACGATCACGATCCGGCGCGGTCGCTTGAACGCCGCCATTCGCGTCCGGCAATGGGCTTCGAGATCTGCGGGATGGATCGTGTGTCCGGAGCGCGGCACGACGAAGGCAACAGCGGTCTCGAGCCCATCATCGGTCGAGGCGCCGACGACCGCTGCTTCGAGAACATCAGGCTGCGCGACGAGACAGCTCTCCACCTCGGCCGGTGAGACCCAGATGCCACCGACCTTGATCATGTCGTTGTTCCGTCCGAGGAACCGGTAGTACCCGTCTTCAGTGCGCTGGTAGACGTCTCCGGTGCGGAGCCAGTCGCCTCTGAAGTTGGCTCGTGTCGCGGCGCTGCGACACCAGTAGCCGGACGCGATGGAATCGCCTCGCACGTGTAGCTGGCCGGGTACGTCGGGCGCGGTCACCTCGCTGCCACCGTCGGACAGGAGCTTCACCTCGTAACCCTCCACCGGTCGCCCGGAAGTGCCGGGACGCTCCTCGCCGACGCGGTTCGACAGGAAGATGTGCAGCGCCTCGGTCGAACCGATGCCGTCCAACACGGGAAAGCCGTGTCGCTCGGTGAAGCGCCGATGGAGGTCTGCCGGTAACGCCTCTCCTGCGGTGCAACCGAGACGCACCGACGCGGTGGCTGTCGCAGGGATCTCGGCATCGAGCATGGCGGCGAGGAAGCCGGGGGAGGCGAAGAAGAGCGACGGCTGCTTCTCGACCAGCAACGCGGCGACACCGGCCGGGCTGGGTCGGGCCGGGTCGAGCACCGCGGTGGCACCGACGGAGAACGGGAAGGTCAGCGAGTTCCCGAGACCGTAAGCAAAGAACAGTTTGGCGACGGAGAAGCACCGGTCGGCGGGTGTGATCGAAAGGTTCGAGCGGGCGAACGTGGTAGCAGTCGCCTCCAGGTTGCCGTGGCAGTGCATGACCCCTTTCGGGGCGCCGGTAGTTCCTGAGCTGTAGAGCCAGAACGCCGGCGAGTCGCGGACCGTCTGAGCCACCGGAACTTCGCTGTCGTCGACAAGATCGACCCAGCGGTGGATGTCGACGCCCGGATCGGCGGGGGCGTCGCTGAGGAGGACAGCGGTCCGGAGCTGCGGGCAATGTTGCGCGATGCCAACGAGATGCGGCGCGTAGGCCGACGAGAGCACCACGGCAGTGGCCCCTGCATCATCGACGATGGTGGCCAGGTCCGAGCCGGTGAGCATCGTTGACACCGGGACGGGGACGATCGCCGATCGCAGGCAGCCGAGGAACCAGGCGATGAAGCCAGGTTCGTCGTCCACGACCAGCACCACCCGCTCCTCACGCCGCACTTCCATGCGCTCGAGCGCACGCTGGGCGCGGAACACCTGGCGCTGGACGTCTGCATAGGTCAGCTGCTCATCGCCACAGTCCACCGCGATGCGTCCGCCGCGATCCTCATCGACATGGCGATCGAGCAACCACACAGCCGCGTTGTAATGCTCTTTCATCTTCGCCCTCGGTCAGGTCCGCACATAGTCGTAGTCGACGGGCTTCGCATGGATGCCGCTCGCTGGCGGAGCGATCCACCCGGCCATCTTTCCTTGCTCGTGAACGGGGACCATCAGCGACTGCACATGCTCTTGGTCGACGTCGGTCGGCAGCCAACCACCCAGGCCGGCGCTGTGCTCCTCCGGCGACACCAGGCGTCCGTCGGGAGTGATCGGCTGGCCGTCGAACACGCCGACGTGACGATTGAAACCCATGTGCGGCAGCCGGAGCTCCATGCCGACCTCGGCCAGGGTGCGATTCCAACGTTCGACGCCTTTGGCGCAGTCGGCGGCGTAGTCGTCGCGCAGGGTCTCGTTGAGCGCGGTGAGCGCCGGGACCTCGCGGTCGCCGACCTGACCTTGTTCGATGACGGGCACGGTGCGGGTCACCGACTGGAGCTGGTGATCGTCCTCTCGACGCTCCTCGTGAAACCGGCCCTTGAGCCCGCCGGCGAAGTAGTTCGCGGCGTTCGTGGAGGTCTCGGCCCCGAACAGATCGAGCGACACGGTGAAGTGGAAGTTGAGATAGCGCTGTAGCGTCGCCACGTCGATGCCGCCTAAACGTTCGACCTCGTCGGTGTCGTGCTCCTTCATCAGTTCGACTGTCCGCTGCACCACCCGCGCGATGCCGGCGGCGCCGACGAACATGTGGTGGGCTTCCTCTTTGAGCATGAAGTCACACGTACGAGACAGCGGGTCGAACGCGCTCTCCCGCAGCGAAGCGAGCTGGAACTTCCCATCGCGATCGGTGAAGTAGGTGAAGAAGAAGAACGACAGCCAGTCTGGTGTCGGCTCGTTGAACGCACCGAGGATCCGCGGGTTGTCCCCGTCACCGGAGTGGCGCAACAACAACTCGTCTGCCTCATCGCGGCCGTCCCGACCGAAGTAGCGCTGCAACAGGTACACCATCGCCCAGAGGTGCCGGCCCTCCTCGACGTTGATCTGGAAGAGGTTTCGCAGGTCGTACAAGCTTGGCGCCGTCTTGCAGAGCATGCGTTGCTGCTCGACCGATGCAGGCTCGGTGTCGCCCTGCACGACGAGGAGGCGACGCAGGTCAGCCCGGTACTCGCCGGGCACCTCCTGCCATGCCGCCTCGCCCTTGTGGTCGCCGAAGGCGATCGTACGGTCGGGGGTCGCGTCGGCCAGGAAGATGCCCCAGCGGTAGTCCGGCATCTTGACGTGGTCGAAGTTGGCCCAGCCGTCCTGGTCGACCGACATCGCCGTACGGAGGTAGACGTCCTTGTCCTGGAAGGCGACCGGACCGAGGGCCTTCCACCACTCGATGAACCGGGGCTGCCAGGACTCCAACGCTCGCCGGAGCCGCCGATCGTCGGCCAGACCGACGTTGTTGGGGATGAGACTGTCGTAATCGACGGCGGACATCGGATCACACTCGCGTTCGGTCGAACACGGGTCGGGAGCCGGTGCCGAATCGGCGCAGTGCCCCTTCGGGCCCCACGGCGTTCGGACGTTGGAACACCCAGTTCTGCCAGGCGGTCAGCCGAGCGAAGATCTTCGTCTCCATCGTCTCGGGTCCGACGAACCGGCAATTGGCTTCCATCGCCGTCAAGGCATCTGGCGAGAAGCTCGACCGCTCTTCGAGCGTGAGGCGGACCTCGTCGTCGAAGTCGATGTCATCGGCTGTGAAGGTGACGAGCCCGAGCTCCGCGGCGTCGGCGGCCGTCAGCTCCTTTCCCGCGCAGGCCAGCGTGGCCTCGAGTGCCTCGGGGCGACCGTAGAAGCGGCTGGCCAGGCGCGAGAGGCCGTTCGACATCGGGTACCACCCATCGTTGGCGTCGGAGATCTCGATCTGAGCTGCCGGTTGGTCATCATCCTCGAACGTGCCGTCGAGCATGAACGATCGATCAGCCACGAAGAGCAGCTCGGCCAGCGTCCCGGCAAAGCTGCTCCCAGGCTTGATCAGCGTGATCAACGTGCGGGCGGAGAGGTCGAGCCGTTTGAACGTCCGCGCCCAGTAAAGACGGATCTCCCGCACGAGCCAGTGATCGCCGTGCTCACGAAGCAGATCGTCGGCGGCCAGCACGGCAGCCGAATCGCCCTCGGTGAGCAGCACCCACGTGCCGATCTCCGGTTCGTCGAACCGCAACCGCAGCACAGCGTCGTCGAGCTCACGGCACGCAGCAATCGTCCACGCCTCCGCGCCCGCCTCGAGGAGATCGTCAACGGTCCCAGGCGGGTCGCCCGACGGTCCACGCACGGTGATGAACGCCGAACAGAGGTCGCGGTCGATCCGCACCTCCACCTGGTCATAACGGATGCGATCGGCATCCTCAGCACGATGCAACGGCGTCAGAGGGATGCCACGCTGC
Organism: Acidimicrobiales bacterium; assembly: GCA_038253965.1. Lineage (GTDB taxonomy): Bacteria > Actinomycetota > Acidimicrobiia > Acidimicrobiales > Iamiaceae > JBBSGQ01. Next base: position 10,114 of record JBBSGQ010000004.1, read on the forward strand.
CCGCTCGGGCGGTCCGAGGCGCCGGCTCGGCGCAAGGCCCGTTGGCGGACCACGTCGTCGAACCGACTGCGGGGCGCGATCTCGTCCACCAGCCCCCAGTCGACGGCCTGTTGGCCCTTCACCCCTTCGGTCCGGGTGGCGAAGACGTCGGCGAGATCCCGGCGGACGTGACGCTTGTCGACCAACCTCGTCAAGCCGCCGGTGCCGGGCAGCACGGCCAGGAGCGGAACCTCCGGGAGCGACACGGCTGACGACCGGTCATCGACCATCACGATCTCGTCGCAGGCCAGGGCCAGCTCGTAACCGCCGCCGGCGGCAGTTCCGTTCACCGCGGCTATCCAGGCCAGTCCCGAGTGCGCGGTCGAGTCCTCGATGCTGTTTCGGGTCTCATTGGTGAACTTGCAGAAGCCGACCTTGTGGGCATGCGTGGAGCCGGCCAGCATCTGGATGTTCGCCCCGGCGCAGAACACCTTGTCCAGCCCACCGGTCACGACGACGACCTGCACCTCGGGATGCTCGAAGCGCAGGCGTTGCACTGCGTCGTACAGCTCGATGTCCACCGCGAGGTCATAGGAGTTGAGCTTGAGTCGTCGCGCAGGCCGGCGTCCGGCGTGACCTGCATGGTCAGCGTGGCGATCGGCGGATCGATGTCGAGCCGCCAGTGTTGGTACAACGCGGGCGCCGTGTCGAACAGGATGGGTTCGGACGCAACCACTGTGACCTCTTCAGCTGGCGACGCGATCACTCTACAAACCAGCGGAGAACGCGACCCGAGCCGCCACAGACTCTACGCAAATAAACCCGGCCTGGCCCTGCCATTGCGTCGAGAATGGGTCGGTCGGTCAGGTGAAACGGGGTGGGCGTTTCTCGCGATGGGCGGCCAGACCCTCGGCTGCTGCGGCGCCGCCGAAACCGTGGAACTCGAAGGCCAGTGACGCGTCGAAGATCGCCGATTGGGCGCGGTACCAGTCGTTCAGGCTGAGCTTGGTGAGGCGCAGCGCGCTCTGGGCCCCGGCCGCCAGATCGGTGGCGATGGCCAGCGCGCGCTCCTGCACCTCCTCGTCGTCGACACACAACGACACGAGCCCGATCCGCTCGGCCTCTTCGCCCGACAAGGACTCACAGGTGAGCAGGTAGTACTTGGCTTTCGCCATGCCGCACAGCAGTGGCCAACAGATCGCTGCGTGGTCACCCGCCGCGACACCGAGCCGCGTGTGGCCGTCGATGATGCGAGCTGAGCGGGCGACCACCGAGATGTCAGCCAGCAAGGCGGCCACGAGACCAGCGCCGACAGCGGGACCATGCACCGCGGAGACGACCAGCTTCGAACAGTTGATGACGTTGAAGACGAGGTCCCGCGCCTCGCGCATCACCCGGTCGCGAGCGTCGTGGTCGGCGATGATCTCGTCGATCAACTCGAAGCTCCCACCAGCCGAGAACGCCTTGCCCGCCCCGCGGATGAGCGCGATGTTGGTGGCATCGTCGCGATCGACGGTGAGCCAGACATCAGCCAGCTCGCGGTGCACGTCGCGATCCACGGCGTTGAGGCCGGGACCGTCGAGCGTGATGCGCAGCACGCCGTCGGCGGGCCGATCGAAACGGAGATGGGGAAAGGCGTCGTAGGGATCAGTCATGAACGCAAGCATCGTGGCTGGCAGCGCACCGCGCATCGCACTGCGGGGCGTCGTGACCGGCGGTACGGTCCTGCTTCGATCCGAGGAGAACCGCCATGAAGCTCGCGAACGTCAACGGACGGGCCACCGTTGTCAGCGACGCCGGAGGGATCGACGTCGAACGGGCATCGTCGGGCCGGTTCGGACCCGACCCGCAGACCCTGTTCGAGCGGTGGGCCGACGTGCGCGCCTGGGCCGACGGGTTGGCGGCGACCGCCCACGGATCCGCGGAGCCGATCGACGATGCGATGCTCGGCTCCCCGGTTCCCCGACCGGCCCAGGTGTTCGGCATCGGCCTGAACTATCGACAGCATGCGGCAGAGACGGGGGCGACCCTGCCCTCCATCCCTGCCACGTTCACCAAGTTCCCGACCTGCATCACCGGACCGTTCTCCGATGTCGAGCTACCGAGCGGCAACGTCGACTGGGAGGTCGAGCTGGTGGTGGTGATCGGCGCCCAGGCGTACCGGGTGGTGGCCGAGGATGCATGGAACCACGTGGCCGGTCTCACGGTGGGACAGGATCTCTCCGAGCGGGTGGTGCAGATGGCGGCGGGCGGTCAGTTCTCGCTGGGGAAGTCCTATCCCGGCTTCGCTCCGATCGGCCCGTGGTTGGTGTCGCCCGACGAGTTCACCGACCCCGACGACCTCGAGCTCTCCTGCGACATCGACGGCGAGCAGGTTCAGAACAGCCGGACATCCGACATGGTGTTCAACGTCTCCCAGCTCATCGCCGAGCTGTCCGCCGTGCTGGCCTTGGTCCCTGGAGATGTGATCTTCACCGGCACACCGGCCGGGGTCGGCGTGGCCCGCAAGCCGCCGCGCTTCCTGCAAGCCGGTGAAGTCCTCACCAGCTCCATCGAGGGAATCGGAACGATCCGCAACCGCTGCGTCGCGCCGACGTGACCCCCCTCACCAACATACGGTGTAAGTGGTCCCGATTTGGACCACTTACACACGAAGTTGCGAGTCAAACGAGGCACGTGAGTCCTTGACGACACCAGGGCTCGCCGCGACGATCAGTCCGACGGGAACCTCACCTCGGTGAGGTCGGGACGAAGGAGCGTCGATGCCACCTGGAAGAAGGCGGCCGAGTCGCAGCCGCCGTCGCGTCGTCGCCGTCGAACCGCTCCGCTTCGCGTCCGGTGCCCTTCACCTGGCTGCCGGTGTGTCGCCCGCCCTGACCGGCGCGCTCGACCAGCTCGCGCTCGCGACGCACGAACCGACGGTTCGAGTCGATCTCATCCGCCCGACCGATCTCGTCGCGCTGTCGGTCGAGGCCGTCGGCTGCGAGCTCGTCACCGGTGGCGCGTCGCCGCCTTCGCTTCGCCCCATCGAAGGACACAAGGCCCGGCTGGTCGTTCGTTACCCGTACCAACACCTCGCCGAGGAGGCCAAGTACGAGGCCCCGGCGCCAATACCGAACGAGCTGCCTGCTGCGGGAGAGGACCCGGCGAGGCCGAAGCTCGACACTGCGCCGGTCGACGGAGAGGGGGCCCGCGTGACCCCGCCGGCCGACGTGCGGCCGGCCCGATCGAGTCGCCTCGTGTTCGAGGTGCCGGCGGACGAGTCGATCGAGTTCTCGACGCCCGGGATCCTCGCCGCCATGGGACGGCTAGCGCTTGCCGTGCACCCGCTTGCGTTGCCCGGCGATCAGCCGACCGTCGGGTCGGTTGGCTCCGGACCGATCATCTTCCTGCCGGGCGGCCTGGTCGCCCACCTGCTCGACGACGGACCGATCATCGCCCGCGCCACCCGGGCGATGGCTGCGCCCGACACGTCGACCAGCCTGGGTCTAGCGACGCAGGCTCGTGAGCTACGGCGAGCCCGAACGGTCCTGCAGACGAGCACCGGCACCGCCGTTGCCCGCGCCGTTCCGGTCGATGCCGAGCGGGACGCCCCCGTGGTCACCATCGGCGACCTGGACCTGCAAGCCCCTCCACTGTTCGGCGAAGGTGGCCTCGTGCGCGGTCCGCTCGTGCGGAGGCCCCGTCGTCCCCGCTCGACGTTGAGCCGCCGGCCCGAGGAAGACGAGACGTCGATCGAGGCCCCGGCCCGCCTCGTCATCTCGCCGAGCGTCGAGGCCCGATGGGCCCATGCCACCGAACCGGTGCCGGCCGAGGACGAGGCGCACCACGTCGAGCTCTGGCACAGCCGGCTCGGCACGATCAAGCAGGAGCCCGGCGGCAAGCCATCGGTCGACGAGCAGAACGACCAGCGCCGCATCGTTCGTGCGGTGTGGGCCCGCGACCGGGAGACGTCGACCGAGGACTGGCATGACCCGAAGGAGAACCTCGGTCATGACAGCGACCCGTTGCGCACGTCGCTCGACCCGGCCGACCGCAACATGCTGGTGCGCCAGACCGCCGAGACCTGGATCGGGTCGCACGATCAGCCGATCACGCCGGTACCGGTCAGCGCCAAGCACCTGTGGCTGTCGGGCCTTGGCGCGTGGCTCGATCTGCACGGCGCCTGGACGACCAAGCCCTACTCCGGCGTGGGCATGTCGTCGATCCTGGCATGGGACCACGTCGCCCCGATGGGCCGCGACCAGTACGTGCGGGTCGTCTACCCGGGCTACCTGTACCCGTTCGGTCATCAGGCCGCCCTGGTGAAGGTCACCGAGCGCAAGATCAAGGACCCGCCGCCGTCGATCGCCGGGCTGTACCAACGCAAGTTCATCGTGATCGGCCAACGGCTGCGCACCTACGAAGACACCCATGACCTGCCGTTCACGCAGGTCGAGATACGACCGCTGGTCACGCCGACCATCGACGACCCGGGCGCCGCGCAGGACAAGTTCTTCTGGCCTTCCGTCGCTGGTCAGCCGTTCCGCTTCATCGTCGACGCGCTCGACCACGACACCCGGCCAGTGCGACTCGTCACCCCGCTCCTGTGGGTCCCCGACGCCGTCCAGGGCTTCGAGACCGATGCGGAGGCGTTCGCCGCAGTCGACAAGGAGTACGACGGCTCGGCCAACCGGAAGATCGCCGCCTTCGGTCAGAAGATCGCCTTCGCTCCGGTGCTGAAGGGCGGCGACACGGCGGCCGAGACCGTCTCGATCTCATTGCGGGGCAAGGCCAGCCTCGGCGACTCGCGACCGCACATGTCACAGGCTCGAGTCACCATGCCTGCGGTGCAGCAGCTGTCGGGCATCGGCGACGTGCCGGTCGCCTATCACGACGTCTACCGCGCTACCGGTTTCGGAGGGGCCGGCAACACCGGCGAGCTCTGGGCCAAGGTGTTGATCGACGCCGCCCAGCGCGAGATCGACAACGACGATGTGATCGCGCTGCCGAACCTCAAGTTCGGCCAGGGTGCACCATCGGGCAGCGACAAGGCCGGCGGGTTCTTGAACCCGGACCTTCCCATTCGCGGGCTTTCGCGCCAGTCAGGCACGGTCGGCGACACCGTCGGGATGGCGACGAAGACGTTCGACCCCAAGGAGTTCCTCAAGGGCGCGCTCCCGAAGCTGTTCGGTATCGTCGACCTGATCGACCTCGTCGAGGCGGTCACCGGCGAGCCGCTCAAGACACCCACCGTCGTCTCCGAAGCCCTCGACCGGGTAGAGGGCTTCCTCGCCGACCTCCAGCGGGCGAAGAAGGCCGCCGAGGACGCGGTCGACGAAGCCAACAAGATGATCGACCGTGCGGCGGCGAAGACCGCGTCGCTCCGCAGCGAGGCGCAGGCGGCGCTGACCAAGGCCCAGGCCCTGCGGACAACCGTCAGAACTGCTGTCGACGACTTCGTCGCGTTGCTCGCCACGTTGCAGGATCAGCCCAAGGCCGCGGTCGAGGCGGCGGTGCAGAACCCGCTCGACCTGCTGAAGACCGCGGTCACCGATCTCGACCAGGTCGGTCCGACGCTTCCACCGTTCATCCGCAACCAGATGGCCACGCTGGCCAAGGTCCTGCGCGAGGTGCTGGCTGCGGCCGATCTCGTCGAAGACCTCTACCGGTTCCTGAACGGTTTCGACCCCTCGAGCGTGCAGGCGCGTTTCCGGTTCGAGTGGCGCCCCGACGTGTCACCCTGGCCGTCGGCCGCGGACCCGATCCTCGACCTCAAGGCCGACAGCCTCGTTCTCGCGGTTGACGGACGGGCGAGCGGCAAGGGCGAGATGGGCGTCGAGGCGCTCGCCGAGATCCGCGACTTCACCCTCAACCTGGTCGGCTCGGAGAAGCTGATCAAGATCGGGTTCGACCACCTGTCGTTCAAGGCCGGCTCCTCAGGCAAGACCGACGTCGATGTCGTCATCCAGAAGATCCAGTTCGTCGGTCTGCTGTCGTTCGTCGAGACGATCAAGCAGCTGATCCCGTTCGACGGGTTCTCCGACCCCCCGTACCTCGACGTCAGCCCCCAAGGGCTCACTGCAGGGTTCACCCTTGCCTTGCCGAGCCTGTCGATCGGCGTGTTCACGCTGGCCAACATGTCGCTCGGCGCCGACGTGCAGGTGCCGTTCCTCGGCAAGTCGGTCTCCGTCGGCTTCAACTTCTGCACCAGGGAACGGCCGTTCACCCTGGCGGTGGTGTTCCTCGGTGGCGGCGGGTGGTTGGGCATCCGGATAGCGCCCGACGGGCTCGACGTGCTCGAGCTCGGGCTCGAAGCGGGCGCCTGCCTGGCCGTGGATCTGGGGGTCGCCTCCGGGTCGATCTCAGCGATGATCGGCATCTACATGCGGCTGGAGGGCAAGAAGGGCTCGCTCACCGGCTACTTCCGGTTGCGGGGCGAGGTCGACGTGCTGGGCCTGATCTCGGCGTCGATCGAGGTGTACATGGAGCTGACCTACGAGTTCGACACCGGCAAGATGATCGGCCGGGCGACGATCACCGTCCAGGTCAAGGTCTTGTTCTTCTCGGCGTCAGTCAGCATCAGCGCCGAGCGCAAGTTCGCCGGGTCAAACGGGGATCCGACGTTCCTCGAGGTCATGGGCGCCGAGTCCGGCTCCTCCCCCGCCTGGTCGGAGTACTGCCTCGCCTTCGCAGGAGCGTGAGCGATGTCCACTGAGCTGTTCACCGTCTGCGCGCTGCCCCACTCTTGCGCGACAGGCTCGAAGTTCCACGTCTCGCTGTTCATCTCTCCGCGGCTCGTGCCCGACAAGGAAGAAGACGAGCTCGGTCAATTCACACTGTTTCCCCGCTGGGGCGCGCTGATGGCCGAGAAGGCCGGCCAGCCGGAGATCGAGCTGTTCGACCAGCTCGGCCCCATCGACGCGGAGCCGCTGCTCGACCCGCTCGACGCCGAAGCGTGGGATGCCGCGTTCCCGTCGGACACGCCGGTGCGCGGCCAGGGTGTCCCTGAGTGGTCGGGCCGGCGCTGGAGGAGCTTCGACGCCAAGACCGTGCACGACCTCGGCAAAGGCGTGCACATGGGCACGATCTACAGCGACCCGACGAGCCCGCCATCGCCGCTTGATCACCCGCTGAGCGGACCGGTGCGGGAGCTCACCGCCCCGTACTACCGGCCGGACCCGAACGTGCCTGAGCGCGCCGGGTACGAACGCGTTGACCACCGACGGATGATCTACGACGAGTCGATGGCGACCGCTGACCTCGACGAGATCGTCGAGTCCGGCGAGTCGTTGGCGGTCATCGAGCGGGTGATCGCCGGTGAAGAGAACTGGCTTCGCCGCATGGCTCTCGAGCTGCATCGGGCCCGGCGCTTCTATGAGCGACCCGAGTCGCAAGGCAAGTACCAAGAGACGCCGACCACCGGCAAGGCCAGCCCCCAACTACCCCGTCCCGGCCCCGAGTTCCACGAGCGGTGCGCCACGGCGGGCGACCACCCGGCGCTGCTTCGGGCGTTGGGCCTGGTGATCGACCTGCGAGTCGCCGAGCCGGACCGGCTGCGTGTGTCGACATGGTTGTCGGCACGCATCGCTCCGCGCGGAGATGCCTCGGCCTGCCGGACGACGCGTACGCAGTGCAGGGCGGTCGGCGACGATCTCGTGAGCGTGGCCGAAACCGACGAGTGGTCCGACGGTCTGGCTCGCCTCGGCGACGAGGAGCTGTTCGCCGTGCTCGACCTCGAGGCCGACGGCACCGCGCTGAAGCTCGACCGGTTCCTGTGGACGCTTCCCCGACTGTTGGCGATCCAGGCCGACGAGGCGCCGGTCAACGCGGCGACTCCCGCGTTGCGGGCCAGCGGCTTCACGGTCTCCCGAGTCGGTCAGGCTCGCGACGTCCAGGGAAGGCTCGAACGCCAGCACGAGCTCGACGACATCGTCGGCAAGGGTGAGCCGCCGCTGCTGGTCACCGAGGACGTCACCCGCGGCCTGCGGGTCGAGGTGTGGGACGACCAGGCCGGCCGCTGGGGGTCGCTGCACTCTCGTCTAACCGACGTCGACATCGTCGGCCACGGCATGGTCCTCGACGACCTCGAGGAGGAGGGCTTCATCCAGGGCCCGGCGGCTCACGAGACCCCCGGCGTGGCTGACTCGCCGATCCACATCCACGAGGCCGTGTTCGGCTGGGAGGGGTGGAGCTTGTCGGCCCCGAGGCCTGGCAAGCGGGTGCGGCACGAGAACGGCAGGGAGATCCCCGAGGACCCACCGGTGACCGATCCCGATCCGGTCCACCCGATCCTCATCACGAACCGGGTGAAGCCCGGCACCCTGCCGACGCTGCGGTTCGGGCGCTCCTACGCCCTCCGGGCGTGGGCGGTCGATCTGGCCGGCAACGTCCGGCCGCACGACCTGAACCCGACGCCGGCGCCGGCGCCCGATGTGAGCGCTGCCCTCGCGTCGGCCCTCGGGTCGACGTCGGGCATTGCCGACGTTGCCAGCCGCTTGCCGGCCGAGCTCCGCGCGGCAACCCATTCGGTCCTCGAATCCCGGCGGCTCACCGCAGTCGACTCCGCGACCCAGCAACTCGCCCAGTCTGTACGAGGTGCCGAGGCGGTCCTCGACCCTGGCGTGCTCGATCAGGTGGTGTTGCCCCTCCTGCGCCGGCGTCGGCTCGGCCGGTCACCGGTGACCTCACCGGCGACGGGCAGCACCGACCGGCGCTCGCTGGTGGCCGAAGCAGTTGCCGGAGCCGTCGCAGACCCGGACCAACCGTTCATCGCCGACACCGCACAGCGGACCGCCTCTGCGCTGAGCCGCCTGGTCGCCTCCCACGCGGCGCTCCAACCGATCGCCGGGTGGGCCGATGCGATCACCCGCGCGTTGGACACCGTCACCCCGCTGCGACCCTTCCTGCGCTGGGATCCGGTGCCGAACCCGGCGGTCGTCGCTCGCCGCAGGTTCACCGAGGGCGAGTCGTTGCGAGTGCTGGTGGTGCGGTCAGGCGTGACCCAGGACCTCGACACGTTGGCGATCACCGTCACGCCGCCCGAGGCCTACGCCAGCGAAGTGACCGCTGCTCACCCCGCCCTTCACCTCGGGTACTTCGCGAGCTCTGACCGCCATCTCGCGCCACCGAAGACCAGCCAGGTCCAGGCCGAGCTGCACGGCACGTTCGACGACGCGATCGGGTCCACCGACCCCGCTGATCACCAACGCCTGCTCGGCGTCGCGCTGCGCGAGAACGGCTCGTTCCTCGACCTCGACGTCGCCGACATCGCCGACCCGCCGCAGCGGACACCCCAGCCAGGCGTGCGTCTCGAACACGGACCAGGCACACCGCAGGCCGACCTCGTCACCCTGCCCCTCCTCGGTCCCGACGACCCTCCGAAGGCGGGCAAGGGCCAGCACCCGGCACCCGGCCAGTACGTGGTGCACGACACCGACGATCTCGTCGTCCCGTACCTGCCCGATCCGCTCGCCGCCGGTGTCTCCTTCGTGTTCGAAGAGGCTGGCCTCGACCGGGCGATCCCGTTCCCGTTCGGCACCGAGGGCTTCACCGCGCGGTTCCTCGGCGACTGGCCCGAAGTGAAGCCCTTCCGCCTGGTGCTCGAAGGCGCGGCGCAGCTCGCCGGCCGGGTGGACGGGCGGGTGATCACCATGTCGTTACCGGCCGGCGACACACAGCGGTTCCGGCTGGCCAGCTCACTCGATCGGAGCAAGCTCGACTGGTTCGGCCCGTGGCGCAGCCTGCCGCCCGCGGTGCACGACGATCCTGACGTGGCCGAAGCCGCCGCCGACGGTTGGCTGTGGGGGCTGACCCCGTTCGAGGACGTCAGCCTCGTGCACGCCGTACCGCGCCCGCTCGTGGCTCCGAGACCGACCAAGCTCCTCCCGCAACGAGCGGAGGGTTTCACCCAGGTCATCCTGGCCGGGGTCGTCGAGCTGCACGGGCCGAGCACTGATCGTCTCACCGCGCACGCAACGTGGACCGACCCGATCGATGACATCACCCTTCCCCTCTGGGAGGACCGGCCCACATCAGCGCTGGCGTTCACCTCACCGGTCAAGCCGTTCGAGGAGCTCGCACTGCTCTGGGCCACCGAGACCGATTTCTCGCTGCCCGAGATCGGCCCAGTTCGCATCCACGCCGCCCGCCACGAGCTGGGCGACACCAAGCACCGGGTGATCACCTACCGGTTCCGGGCGTCGACCCGCTTCCGTGAGTACTTCCGGCCCGAGCTCCTCGCTGCGCCGCCGCCTCCGACCGGCATCGACCCGACAGCACCGGTCGACGACGGCCAGAGCGTGGTGGGGCCATCCGCGTCGGTGTCGGTGCCGTCGTCGGCTCGGCCGGCGGCGCCGATCGTGCACTCGGTGATCCCGCTGTTCCGTTGGTCCGACGGCACCGAACCGGAGCAACCGGTCGCGCGGCGGCATGGTCGTCGTACCGGTGTGCGGATCTACCTGGAGCGTCCGTGGTTCACGAGTGGCGCGGGCGAGCTGCTCGGCGTGCTGCTCGCGCCTCGTGGTGGCGACAACTTCGGCCCGCCGCCTCCTGACCAGTCCGGGTTCCCGTTCGTGAGCAAGTGGGGCGGCGATCCCGCGTGGGCGAGCGCCCCGATCGAACGCCGGCCGCTCGAGCTGGTGCAGCTGGACAACCTGCTGCACTCATCCGGCGACGACGACCGCCTACAGCCGGGCCGGCCGGTCACCCCCGCGGTGGCCCTGCCGCTGGCATCGCTGCCGGACCGTCCCGAGGTCAGCGTGGTCGGCTACCGACCGCAGTACAACGCGGCCCGCCGCCTCTGGTACGTCGACGTGGCGTTCGACCCGGGTGCGACCTTCTGGCCGTTCGTGCGTCTGGCCGTCTGCCGGTACCAGCCCGACAGCATCCCCGGCTGTCATCTGTCGGCGCCGTACCGGTGCGACTTCGTGCAGCTCCCGCCGGAGCGCACCACGAGCGTGAGCCGCACTGACGACCGCCATGTGCGCGTCGTGGTGAGCGGACCGGTCGGGGTCCGGGAGGTGGAACGCCGGGAGCGGGTCGTTCGCAGCAGCGATGCGTTCGCGCAGGCGGTCGACGCCAACCGCGTCGTGGTGGCGAGCCTGCAGCGACGCGACCCTACGATCCCGAGCGACCTCGGATGGCAGACGATCGCGACGGAGAAGTTGACCGTCCGCGGCCGGGGCAAGAACCAGTACGAGGCCGCGTGGGTCGGCGAGCTCGACGCCGGACAGGTGATAGCGCTCAAGCGGCCGGGCGACGACAAGGACTGGCGGGTCGCCATCGAGGAGTGGGAGGCGCTTCCCGGTGACCCGCGATCACCACTTGACGGACCGGTGGGCATCGTCGCCTCTCCCGTCTGGGAGCGCCGTCTGATCTACGCGGACGAGATCCCGCTCTGAGAAGAGATGACGTCACGGCACACGTGAGCCGATCCCGATCGACCAGGGACGCACCGGACGGGTGAGGCGGTCGAACAAGCTGACAACGCCGATGCGACGCTCGCGGAACCCGATGTGCGCCCTTGTCAACGCCCGACGCATCGGCGTGATGTCGTCGGCGTTGATGCTGCGCGACGCGACCCACACCGGCGACGGGTCGGCATCAACTGCTCGTCGGTCGGACGGGAAGCGCTCGCTGGTGCTCAGGCTGCCGACGGTCAAGCGGTCCTTGGCCGCGAACTGCAACGGCATGGCGGTCCAGTAGTCCGCATACACGCGCGTCGTCCGGTCCTCCTGCAGCACGGTGACCGCTCGGCGAAGGTCGCGGTCGCGATGCGCCGGAGCACCGTCGGCATGGGTGACGAGCATGGTGACTGAAGGGCCACCGACGAGGGCCACGAGCACCAACGCCGACCCGATGCCCCACGGCCGCCGCAGCGGGGGCAACGCAGCGAGTCCGAAGATCAACACCGGATAGGCACAGAACAGGTAGCGGGGTTCCTTGCTGAACCAGGCATACGAGGAGCCGACGTAGGCCACCAGAACGAACGGCACGGCGAGGAGGACGATGTCGAACGGCATCCGGCCCGCCCTCCGCAACCGCACGAGCGCCACGACGGCGCGCCGCCGATGCACGAGGGCGCCGAGAGCGGCGACCAGCAGCGTCGCCACCAGCAACCGCCCGAGCCCGACCGGCCAGCCCGGATGTCCGTAGAGGTGCGCCACACCGACGAACTCCCGTCCCACGGGGTTGGTCAGGTCGCCGAGACGGTCGGCAGCCGTAGTCACCGGCCCTCTCGGGTTCGGCTGCGGAAAGCGGCCGTTCCGGACGGTCCACGCGATGATCGGGAGCAGCCCGACCAGCGCGCCTGCGCCGGCGGCGAACAGCGACCGACGAGATAGCAGCAGTGTCGGCAGGATCCACAGCGCGGCGGGTACCAACACGTAGTAGCCGGACAACGTGAACCAGTAGGTGACGCCGAAGCAGAACCCGAACCCGACGATCAGGAGACGCTGCCGGCGCAGGTCCTGTTCCCGGTCGGCGTCGATCGCACACAACACGCCCAGGAGAACGACGACGACCTCGACGACGTAGCCGCCGATGCTGCGCACACCGTCCCAGATCAGGAAGTACGGACCCAGAGCGAACAACACGGCGCCGAGCGCGGCGTGCCAGTCGGTCTTGAGCAACCTGACACCGACCCGGTACACCAACCAGCACGACAGACCGGCCAAGGCCAGCTCGGGGATCCGCAGGCTGAACGCGTTCTCCGGAACGCCGAGACGGAACAGCGACGCCTGGGCGTACTGCTCGAAGGCGCCGTTGTAGGGCTGCCCGGCGAAGAAGACGTACAGGTCCTGCAACCTGGACATCCGGTGGGCCATGATCCCGGTGACCGCTTCATCGCCATCGAGAGCCCCTTCCGGGGTCAGCAGGAAGGCAACCCGCATGGCCATGCCGATGACGACAGCCGCCGATGCGACGAGTGTCGGTCCCCGACCCTCGTACTGCCTGGGTGCTTCGGCGATGTCCGCTCTTGGCGCAGCGAGTTCTGTGGTCACAGATGGGCTCTCCACGAGTCACCGGGGTTGAGGAGACGTTTTGACACGAGAGCCGGGCTCGGACTCCGACCAGCATGACGCGGCACGCAACGGACAAGCCAGGCGCGACCGCCGTATCTCGCACTGCGGGCGCCAACACCGGAGCGCACGCCTGCGCCCCGGTGTCGTCGGCTGGTTGGGCTGGTCGGTCAGCCGCGGCCGGTTTCCACCCCTGTCACCTTGAAGTTGGCATCCACCTTCACTGTGACTTCGGAACCGTCAGCCTTCCTGACGTGGGCTTCGTACTTCGCACCTTCGGAGTCGTTCTCGACGCGAAGGACCGTGCCGCCCGGCACCGCACCCTTCGCTGCCGACTCGACCTGGGTGGCGGTGGTCCCGGTGAGCAGCGACTCGGTGATCCCGTTCGCCATATGGCCTCCCTTGCTCGGGTCGCGGTTGGCAGCCGGGCCCATGCGGGCAGCACCGGGCGGAGCTGCGTTGGGCGCAGCGGTAGTGGCGGTCGGGGAGGTCGCAGCGGAGGCTGTGGTGTTCAACATCGACGCACCGACCGCTCCACCGGTGAGCGTCGCGCCAACCAGTGCAGCACCAACGATTGCTTTGCGGATGGGGTTCATGAGGTCCTTCTCTCTCGTGGACTCGACGGTCGAGCCGAAGACCACGATGCGCTCGCAAGCTCCGAGAACCCGCAGCGAACCCGCCGAAGTGGCGCAGACTTTCGACAGATGTGCGCTCGGCTCGGCTCAGATGCCTGCTCGTACTGGATTCCGAGCCAGGTGTCATGCACACTCGCCCGGAATGGCACAAAGCAACGGCACCACGAGCTCGTTCTCTCTGCGGATCAACGGTCGGGATCGACATCTCGAGGTCGACAACCGGACAACGCTGGTCGACCTGCTCCGAGAGGAGCTCGGGCTCACCGGGGCGAAGAAGGGATTCGACCACGGCCAATGTGGCGCTTGCACGGTCCTGGTCGAGGGACGTCGGGTCAACAGCTGCCTGTTGTTAGCGGTCGCCCTCCAGGGTGCCGACGTCACGACCATCGAGGGTCTGGCGCACGACGGAGCGCCGCACCCCGTGCAGCAGGCGTTCGTCGACCACGATGGTCTGCAATGCGGGTACTGCACACCAGGCCAGATCTGTTCGCGGTCGGGGTCCTGGCCGAGGTCGCGGCGGGGTGGCCCAGCGCGGTCACCGAGGACCTCGGACGGGAGACGGCGGCCGTCGACTCGTCCGGCAAGTTCGACGTGGCCATCGCCGCTTCTGACATCGGCACCGGCGCCCGTACGGCGATCCGGCTCATGGCCGCAGACGCCCTCGGCGTGGCCCCGGAGGACATCGACCTGCGGATCGGCGACAGTGCGATGGGCGAGGCCATGATCGCCGGAGGCTCGATGGGCACCGCATCGTGGGGCTGGGCGGTTGACAAGGCGTGCCGGCTCCTGCACGCCCGGATGGAGTCCGCAACGCCGACGTCCTCGATGTCGACGCGACCTGGATCGAGGAGGACGAGCGCCACCTCGGTCCGCTCGGGATCAAGGGCATCGGCGAGATCGGCAATCGTCGGCACCTCAGCCGCCATCGCCAACGCGGTGCACCATGCCACGGGCACTCGCATCCGCGATCTTCCCATCCGGCTCGACAAGCTGTTGGGCTCCCGGGAGCCGCACAGGACCACGACGAAAGAGGAGTGATGGAGACCGACCCGACCCACCAGCCGGTCCCACTGGCTTCCGAACGATGGTTCGAACAGGCCCGTCTTCTCACCACCACGCTTCCGTCACGACCTGGGTTGGGCGTGCGCTTGCAGTTCGACGCAGTCGACGACTCTGGCACGCATCACCGCTGGTATCAGGTGGTCGAAGACGGTCAAGTGGTGGCGTGGCAGGACGGAGAGGTGGATAGGCCTGACCTCGAGCTGCGCTGGTCCCTGGCGGATGCTCGCGCCATGTACCGCCAAGAGCTGTCAGGCACCGAGGCGATCGCGGCGGTGCGCGTCATCGTGCCAGGAGTCAGCGAGGGTCCCGCCCCTCCACTCGACATACTCGATACGGCCGAGTTGGCGATGCTGCCCGCTGTACCTGGGGCAACGCTCGCCGTTCAATTCGAGTTCGCCGACGGGCCGTTCGGCGATGTGTCGTTCTGGGAGACGTTCGAGGATGGCCTGGTCACCGCTTCGGAGTTCGGTCGCGCTGACGAACACGATGTCCTGATCGCTATCAGCTACCAGCGGATGGTTGGCGTGCGCTCCGGCGAGATGACCATCCTCGA
>JBBSGQ010000005.1:0-24723 GCA_038253965.1 Acidimicrobiales bacterium
AGTAGCAGTGGGACAGATCGTCCACTCGGGTGACGCGCTGCTGATCACGGAGGAGAGGAGCGGCATCACAACGGCCATCGCGGAGGCGGACATCACCGACCCGGTTCGGGTTCGCGACGATCTCGCAGAGACGCGGCTTCGCCACGAGTACGGACTCGACGCGGCCAGGCCCGAGTCGGTCGAACGTCGTCGGCGTACGGGCCACCGCACAACGCGCCAGAACGTCGATGATCTCGTCGATCCGGACAGCTTCGTGGAGTACGGGCCGCTGGTCATCGCTGCTCAACGTCGACGGCGGCCGCTCGAGGACCTCATTCGGCGCACCCCGGCCGATGGGCTCGTGGCGGGCGTTGGCAAGGTCAACGGCAGCTCGACCATCGTGATGTCCTACGACTACACGGTCCTGGCGGGCACCCAGGGGCTTCAGAACCATCGCAAGAAGGATCGGCTGTTCGAGCTCGCCGAACGGCTCCGCCTGCCGATCGTGTTCTTCACCGAGGGCGGCGGCGGCCGCCCCGGTGACACCGATGGCAGCGGGGTGTCGGGACTCGATTGCATGGCCTTCGCCCTGTTCGGTGCTCTGAGCGGCCTGGTCCCCTTGATCGGCATCGTCTCCGGGCGCTGCTTCGCCGGGAACGCCGCCATCCTGGGTTGCTGCGACGTGATCATCGCCACGGCCGACGCAAACATCGGGATGGGCGGCCCGGCGATGATCGAAGGCGGTGGTCTCGGCGTCTTCGCTCCTGAGGAGGTCGGCCCGATGAGTGTGCAGGTGCCGAACGGTGTGGTCGACATCGCGGTGGCCGACGAGGCCGAAGCTGTCCAGGTGGCCAAGCGGTACCTGTCGTACTTCCAGGGACGCGCCGAGGTATGGGAACACCCGGACCAGACGGCACTGCGCACAGTCATCCCCGAGAACCGGCTTCGGGTCTATGACGTTCGCACGGTGATCGACACGATGGCCGACACCGGGTCCGTGCTCGAGCTCCGGCGATCGTTCGGGGCAGGCATGGTGACCGCTCTCGTCCGGATCGAAGGGCTGCCGGTCGGGGTCATCGCCAATGACCCGTCGCATCTGGGGGGCGCGATCGACGCGGACGCGGCCGACAAGGCAGCCAGGTTCATGCAGGTGTGCGACGCGTTCGATCTGCCCATCCTGTTCCTGTGCGACACCCCCGGGTTCATGGTCGGACCGGAGGTCGAAAGGACAGCCCTTGTGAGGCATGTGAGCCGGATGTTCGTGACCGGCGCCAGCCTGACCGTGCCGTTCTTCACCATCGTGCTGCGCAAGGGCTACGGCCTGGGCGCGCAGTCCATGGCCGGAGGCAGCTTCAAGGCGCCGATCTTCACAGTTGCATGGCCGACGGGCGAGTTCGGTGGGATGGGCCTCGAGGGTGCTGTCCGCCTCGGGTACCGCAAGGAGCTGGAGGCCGTCGATGACGAACAGGCCCGCGAGGCGCTGTTCGACGAGATGGTCGGACGGATGTACCAGCAGGGCAAGGCAGTCAACACGGCGTCCTACTTCGAGATAGACGACGTCATCGACCCAGCCGACTCTCGACGCTGGATCTCCTCCGCTCTGGCTGCTGTGCCTCCGCCGCCGGTGCGGACGACCAAGAAGCGTCCGTGCATCGACACCTGGTGACCATCGGGTTCCGTCTCTGAGGACCTCGCGCCACGCCAGCGGGAACGGCTCATGATGCGCCCGGCCGCCAGCCGCCGGTGTCGTCGTCACCAAGTGGGTCGAGGCGCGGCAGGACGTTGAGCTCTTCGGTGTGATCCGACAGCACTGTTGCGACATAGTCCTCGGCCGCCGCATCGGTACCGACGTCCTCGCTCCTTCGCTCCGACAGGAGCCAACGGTGCTCGAGGATCTCGTGGAACAGTTCGGCCGGCGCCAACCTGCCGCGCAGCCGTTGAGGCACCTTGGCCAGCGCCGGCTCGAACACCTCGCGCAACCAGCGGTAAGCAGCCACCGCGTCCGGCAACGGCTTGCCCTCGACGTGCTCGAGGTGCAGCCGGTAGCCCGTGATGTCGTTGAGCAGTCGCCGAGCCTGGTTCTCCTGAACTGCGAGTCCAGTGAGCTGCTTCAGCCGTCGGCTGTGATGGCCTTCCTCCAGAACAAGTGCGTGGACTCGGACCTCGGTCCCGTCCGGTGAGCGGACCAGCTCGAACTCCTCGACGTCGAAGCCGAGCTCGTTGAGTCTACGGAGGCGGTTCTCCACGCTCTGGCGGTCACCGGGTGCGACGACCTCGGTTCGGGTCAACTCATCCCACAGGTCCTGGTACCTGTCAGTCACCTCGGTGATGGTCTCCACGGGATCGACGTCGGACGGCAGCCGGCGTGATGCCGCGAGGTCGAGCAGGTCCCCGCCGATGTTCTCAGCGGCGATCGACAAGTCGTGAGATCGTTGGCCGTCCGAGAGCGCAGAGTGGAATTGGCCGGTCTCTGCGTCGACCAGATAGGCGGCCAGGGCTCCGGCGTCGCGACGGAACAGGGTGTTGGAGAGGGAGCAGTCACCCCAGAAGAAACCGCGGAGATGCAGCCGCACGAGCAGGACGGCGAGCGCGTCGACGAGGCGGCTGCGCAGATCGGTCACACCACGTCCGGTGAACAGCCAGCGGTAGGGGAGGGAGAACTCGAGGTGGAGGGTGATGAGAACTGCATCGAGCGGCTCGCCGCGCTCGTCGATCCGGCCCCGAACGACGCCCACCGCCTCCACCACCGGGAGCGCCTTCGTCGCCAGCTCTCGCAGGAGCCCGTACTCCTTGTCGGCCAGCGCGAGCGTGGTCTCCTTGAGGGCATACGCCCGACCGTCGCTCGAGACGAATCGCACGACGTGGCGTGACAGGCCCCGGGCAACGTCGATGATCCGTGGGTCGTCCCAGTCGGCGAGCGCCTGCTGCCACGGAAAGTCAAGGAAGTCCGGGTGCCCGGTTCGGGCTACCAGGTGCAGGCGCGCCCGTGTGCTTGCGTCGTCGGCGGTCACGGGCGCGGCGCAGGAGCGGGAGGAGGTCGCCGCCGCACGCGAGAAGGCCGGCTCACGCAAGCGAGGGTAGGCGCCACCGCTCCTGAGAGCGTGCGGGTCGAGGTGCGCGCGACGCGCCGTCCGTCGTCAGGCGGCGGGCGGGTCGGCCAAGCGGGCGGTGACCCAGCTCATGATCGTCGCGAGGTAGTCGGAAGGGGAGCAGAGGTCGGTGTTGGTCAGCCCGGAGACGTTGGTGACGACGTGCTTGTCACAGGCACCGGCGTGCCCGGCCGTGGACACGCAAAGCGGCAGGTTCTTCGACCGGCTGCTCGGACCGAGCCCGGCGATGGCTTGCCGGAGCGGATCGTGGGTGCAGTCAGTGACTCCAACTGTGGGAGTCGAGCCGTCGCGCTCGGGACAGGTCATCGGCTTGCTGGACCGCCGACGGCCTCATCAGCAGCGACCGGTTCTCCTGCGGTGGGCGGTGGGACGCCGGCCTCCTCGCCGAGATGACGGCGACGAGCGATGCTGGTTGATGTGCGCCACCTTGCCCCATCCGTCGAAGACCTGCTCGCAGGCGTCGAGCGCCGGGAGCCGTTCGTCAACCCCGACGGCCGCTCGACCGCCGCCTTCGAACGAGTGTGGATCGAGGGCGTCGCTCACGTCGTCAAGTACGTCCACTTGGACCAAGACTTCATGATGCGCGTATCGGGCGACGTCGGGTGCCGGCAGGTGCGGGCCTGGACAGCAGGCCTGCTCGATTCGGCCCCTGACCTCGTGGACCACGCCATCGTCGGTGCCGCACCGGGACATGGTCGCAACGGCTGGGGCGCAGCCCTGCTCATGCGGGACGTGTCCGTCGACCTGTGTCCGGCTGGTGACGACCCGCTCCCGGCCGACCAGCACGCCAGGTTCATCGACCACGTCGCCGGCTTCTGTGCGTCGACCTGGAACTGGCACGATGACCACACCGGGCCCGGGCTGCTGTCGTATGCCGATCGGTGGACGTGGTTCGGTCACGCAGCCATCGACGGCGAGCGAGCGCTGGGTTGGCCCGAGCGGGTGCCCCAGATCGCCGATGAGGGATGGCGCCGGTTCGGCGAGCGGGTGCCGGCCGACATCCGCGGGATCGTCGACGACTTGCGCCGCGATGCGACCCCGATCGCGACAGCTCTGCAGGCGACGCCTTCATGCTTCCTGCACGGTGACGTCAAGGCGTCGAACACCGGCTCAGCGGATGACGGCCGCACCGTGCTGATCGATTGGGCATACGTCGGTGAGGGGCCGGCATGCCATGAGCTGGCGTGGCACCTCGCCTTAGACCGCTCCCGCCTCCCGGTATCCAAGGAGGCGACAACCGAGGCCTTCCGTGCCGCGCTCGGGCGTCACGGCATCGACACGGCTGGGTGGTGGGAGCGCCAACTCGGCCTCTGCCTCCTGGGCGCGCTCGTGCAGTTCGGGTGGGAGAAGGCCTTGGGCGACGACGCCGAGCTCGCATGGTGGTGCGACGCCGCTCGCGACGGAGCCTGCTGGTTGTGACCGACGCGCTCGCGGCGGCTTACTCGGCGACCGGCGGAGCGTGGCAGCAGGGTCCGGGGCGCATCTACGACCGTCTCGCCGAGGCGGTCGTCGCCCGTTCTCGCGGCTCTCTCGGCGGGTGTCGCGTCCTTGATCTCGGCGCCGGCACCGGTGCCGCCTCCCGCGCCGCGCTTGCGGCCGGGGCCGCGCAGGTCGTCGCCGTCGACGCGGCACTCGGGATGCTCGCCCACGACGCGCCGCGTCGTCCGCCGGCAGTCGCGGGTCATGCGCTCGCCCTGCCATTCGCCAGGTCGACGTTCGACGCCGCGGTGGCGGCGTTCTCGCTCAACCACCTCACCGAACCGGCGGCCGGGCTCCGCGAGATGGCCCGCGTCACGAGGCCCGGCGGCGTCTTGCTCGCCGCCACGTACGCCGCTGACGACACGCATCCGGTGAAGGCGGCGGTCGAGGCCGCGCTCGCCGGGCGGGGATGGGCGCCGGAGGCATGGTACTCAGCCCTGCGCGAGGAGACGGCGCCGCTGCTGGCGACACTCGACGGCTGCGCGGCGGCCGCCGCCGCTGCCGGGCTCGACGCCACGATCGAGCCGGTGCGTGTGTCATTCTCGGACCTGGCTGTCCACGACCTCGTCGCCTGGCGTCTCGGCATGGCCCAGCACGCGCCGTTCCTCGCCCGGCTCGCTCCGCACGACCGTGACGCCGTCGTGGCCGACGCAGTCGCCATCCTCGGCGATGCAGTGCCGCCGCTGGTGCGCTCGATCCTCGTCGTGCGAGCGCTCAGTCAGTGAGACGACACGGTTTCGTGAGCACCTCGTCGACGAATCGGCGCGCCGTGTCGCGGTGAGCTCCGGCGCCTGCCACGAACGCAGACGCCCATCGCTCCCCCTCGGCTGGCCAAGCGTCGGAGCCCCTCGATGAAGCCCGCGCAGGGGTCGGGTCCGGCGCGGCAGCGCGGGCCCAGGAAAACGCAGGACCGCCGAACTGTGGGCTGTCGCCTTCGCGCCCAAGGACCTAAGGTTGGTGCACGGGTAGTGCAATTTTCGGCGCTGTGGATCAGGAGACTGTCTTGAGTGAGTTCCAATTGCAGCCTGCACCGGGTGAGCGTCGGCGGGTGGGCCACGGTCTGCGCTGGGTGCTGGCCGTCGGCTGCGCAGCCGGGCTCGTCGTCAGCTGTGCGTCGACCTCCAAGACGCGGGTAACAGGCCCATCCACGTCGCAGGGCGCCGGACACAGCGTCACCAGCGGCGAGACGCCCACGACGGGGGCGGCTGTCGACGCCAAGGCGACGCTGATCTCGGCGGTCAAACAACCCGGCGTCCAGCATCTCAAGTTCAAATACGGACCGATCAAGATCCAGCCGGGTCAGAACAACATCACGTTCAGCGGCCGGCACGTGCCCAAGCCGAAGGTGGACGGTTACATCACGGCGATCTACCCGAACCTCATCCGCACCGGTGGCGTCGTCCCGCGGGTCGACGTCATCCACCTACACCATGGTGTGTGGGTGAACCTCAGCGGCAGAGGCGGCGACCGTGGCGCGTTCGGTCGGGAGCTGTTCTTCGCCTCAGGCGAGGAGAAGACGACGATGGCCCTTCCGAGGGGCTACGGCTACAAGTACAAGGCGTCGGACAAGTGGCTCATCAACTACATGCTCCACAACCTGCTGCCGTCGCCGGACAAGGTCTGGATCACCTACGACATGGACTTCATCCCGGCCAGTTCGGCGGGCGCGAAGAACATCAAGGCGGCCCGCCCGGTATGGATGGATGTCCAGAAGGGTCACATCTACCCCGTGTTCGACGTGCTGAAGGGGTCCGGGAAGAACGGCCGCTACACCTATCCCGACGACGCGAACAACCCGTACGGCAACGGCCCCAAGTTCAACCAGTGGACAGTTGACGAGGACGGCGTGTTGTTGGCGACCGCCGGTCACCTGCATCCGGGCGGTCTGCACACCGACATGTATGTGACCCGCGGCGGCAAGAAGTCCCACATCTTCCAGTCGAAAGCCCTCTACAACGAGCCGGCTGGCGCAGTCTCGTGGGACGTGTCGATGACTGCGACGCCACCTGACTGGCGGCTCGGTGTCAAGAAGGGGGACGTGATATCGATCTCGGCCACTTACGACACGACGCGCGCGTCCTGGTACGAATCGATGGGGATCATGGTGCTCTGGATGACCGACGGTGCCGACGGTACGAAGGGCACCGACGCGCTCACGCCGGGGGTGGACAAGGTGAAGGACTACATCACTCACGGCCACCTGCCAGAGAACCGCAACCACGGCGGCGAGAAGACCAAGGACTTCGTCGACGCGACGAAGTTGCCCAGCGGTCCGGCGACCAGCAAGGTCAGCATCGTCGACTTCACCTACTCACCCGGCGACATCGGGGGCATCTTCAAGACGGTCCCCACCGTCAAGGCAGGCCAGCCCCTGACGTTCTACAACCGGGACACGAAACTCAGCTCGGACGAGGTGTGGCACACGATCACGGCCTGCGCGGCGCCCTGCAACAAGGCGACCGGTGTGGCGTATCCGATCGCCGACGCCAAGGTGCAGTTCGACTCCGGTGAGCTCGGCGTGAAAGGCCCGCCGACCGCGGGTCGGCTCGATTGGAAGGTGCCGAAGGACCTGCCGGTCGGCACGTACACATACTTCTGCCGGATCCACCCCTCAATGCGTGGCGCCTTCCGGGTCGTGAGCTGACGGCAGCGCTCCCGAGCTGGGAGAAAGCAACGCTGGCGGTCCGCCAGGGCCTTCGATACTGTCAGCACGAGGTGAAGGGGGCCCACCGTGGAGCGCGTCAACGTAAATCCGTGGGAGTGGTCGGTCGCGTTCGGTTTCTCGCAGGCAGTCAGCGCTGCGGGCGGTGAACGGGTGTTGTTCTGCTCGGGCCAGACGGCGATTGGACCGGATGGCGCGCCGCCGACGACGACGGAGATGGCCGAGCAGGTGAAGATGGCGCTGGCGAACCTGCGCACCGTCTTGGAAGCGGCCGACATGACAATGGCCGACGTCGTCCGGCTGACGGTGTACACGACCGATGTCGACGCGTTGCTCGCCGACTACGCCTCTGCTGCCGAGGCGTTGGCTCCAAACCTGCCGGCCATGACGCTCATCGGCGTGAGCCGGCTTGCTTTCCCCGAGCTCAAGGTGGAGATCGAAGCGACCGCAGCTCGGTAGCTCGCCTCGGCCTGCGGTTCAGGTCGACAGGGCGCTACTCGCCCGACATATTTGCGATCATGTGGTCCAGGACCTCGGTGTGCTCCTTCTGCGGGCTGAAGAGGATCACTTCGGCGTCTTGATCGACTCGGATGCTGTGACCGGGAGGCCAGTAGAAGAGGTCCCCTCCCACGCAGCCCTCGTCCGTTCCGTCTGTGTAGGTGACGACAAGCTCACCCGAGATCACGTACCCCCAGTGGGGAGCGTGACAACCGTCCGCCTCGAGGCCCTTCAACAGTGGAGCGATGTCGGTACCGGCCCCGAGTGAGAAGTACTCGCCTGCCATCGGGCCGTAGTCGGAGGCATCGCCGAAGTCGGTGACCTGACGGGCGGTGGCGCCTGGCACGTCGATCTTTCTGGGTACATCAGCCTTGGTCACATGCATGGGGATCATCCTTTCTCGGGCGCCGACTGGCGCCATTGGGTGTGCTACTTACGCAAGTGGGGATCTCGTAGCTACGACTTCGAGGTACTCGGCCGGAACTATGAGATGTCCGTCGGATGTGTTCCACTCGTTCAACAAGTGGCGGAGCTCCGAGGCGAGGGCCTCTCGTGCGGTGCCGTCGATGGCCTCGAAGGTCTTCAGCATCGGTCCGTAGTACGTGCGGAACACGTCGAGGAAGTGGTCGGCCGACCGGTAGCGGAAGACGTAGTCGCGCGGCGTGATCCGGAGATCGACGATGCCGGCCCCGAGCATCTGACGGATATGTGCTCCCGTCCCCCAGAGGACGGGCGAGGCCACTCCCGGAGGCGGAGGCTTGTGTGCTGCGATCGTCTTGAACAGCTGGCCGATGAAGCCCGCCGGCGTCCAGTTGGCCATGGCGATGACCCCTCCCGGCCGACACACCCGCAGGAGCTCGGCGGCCACTCGATCCTGGTCGGCGCTGAACATCGCGCCGAACGTCGAGAGGACAGCGTCGAACGAGGCGTCGTCGTAGGGGAGGTCCTCGGCATCGGCCTCGTCGAAGGTGATCGTGTACCCCTCCGCTGTGGCCCGCTCGCGAGCCCGGGCCAAGAGGGCCGGGACGTAATCGACGCCCGTCACGTCGCTGAAGCGACGGGCCGCGGCGATGGCCGTGCCTCCATTGCCGGTGGCCACGTCGAGCACTCGGTGGCCGGGCCGCAGGTCGGCCGCCTCGCAGAGTTGTTCGCCGACGATCTGGAGCGTGGCGCCCACGATCGCGTAGTCGCCGGCTGACCAGGTCCTCTGCTGCTGGGCCTTCACGGCGGTCAGGCCCGGGTGTGGTGAGGTGGCTGTGGTCTCGGTCATGACCACACACTGCGCCGGTCGCCTTGCACTTCCCGGGCAGGACCCTTGCAGTGCCGTCGACGGAGCGCAGGCCGGCTTGCAGACGTGCAAGGATGCGGAGACCTTTGCTCTCGGGAGGTTCGGTGGCCGAACGCGACGACCGGGTAGCGGCGCTGTGCGTCCTCGGCTCGATCTCGATCAACATTGACGGCCAGCCGGTTCCCGTCGGTGGAGAGAAGCCGCGACGACTGCTGGCGATGCTGATCCTCAATCGGAACGCCGTGGTCAGTGCCGAACGGCTCATGGACGTCATCTGGGGTGACGACGTTCCAGACGCCGGGTTACCGACGCTCCAGTCCTACGTGTCCCGAATGCGCCGCCTCCTGCCGCCGCCCGCTCGACTGGTGAGCCAGGCGCCGGGCTACCGTCTCGCCGTCGACGAGGGAACGACCGATGCCGACCGCTTCGAAGCCGCCCTCGGCTCCGGGCTGGACCTGCTGGAGCGGTCGCCGGGGACCGCGGTGGCCCGGCTCGATGAGGCCCTGGCGGAGTGGCGGGGTGATGCCTTTGCCGAGTTCTCCGGTGAGTGGTGGGCCGTAGCCGAAGCAACGCGACTCGGCGAGCTGCGCCTCCATGCCCGCGAGACACGTGTGACCGCCCTGCTTGCGCTGGGCCTCGATGAGAGGGCGGCGAGTGAGGCGGAAGCCATCACCGTCGACCACCCGTGGCGGGAGAGGCCGTGGCTGGCGCTGCTGCTGGCGCTTCACCGAGCGGGACGCCAAGGCGACGCGCTGCGGAAAGCGAGCGAGTACAGGGCCTGTCTCCGCGATGACCTGGGGCTCGACCCATCGATGGAGTTCGCCAACCTCGAGCGCGCCGTGGCCACCGACGCGGCGCGTCTGCGCGTCCCACCGCAGCCAGTCGGACCCCTGGTGCTCCCGGGACCGCTCGACCTCGACGTCGCCGCTGAGCCAACGCCACTCCAGCCAAACGTCGCGAATGTCGAGGCCGATGGCGTACGCCTCATCGGCCGCGATGAGGACCTGGCGAGCGTCGTCGAGCAGTGTGAACGCCGCCAGCTGGTCACCCTGGTCGGCCCGGGTGGGATCGGTAAGACGCAACTCGCGTTACGGGCAGCGACCGAGCTCGTGGCCCGCACTGACCTCCGTACCGAGGTGGTGGAGCTGGCCCGGATACGCGACGACGACAGCGTGGTCGGGGCGATAGCGACCCAGCTCGGCGTGCAGACACAGCAGGGCCGTTCCGTCACGGAGTCGGTGCTCGACCTGTTGGGCCACCGCCCGCTGCTGTTGGTGCTGGACAATTGTGAGCACGTCCTCGACACGATCGCGGGTTTCGCCGAGCGGCTGCTTCGCTCTTGCCCGGGGGTCCGAATCCTCGCCACAAGTCGCGAGCCGCTCGCGCTGCCCGCCGAAACGGTGTTCAAGGTCGAACCGTTGCCGGTCGCAGACGGAGGTTCCGACCTCGCCTCGTCCCCGGCGGTGGACCTGTTCATGCAGCGGGCTCACGCCGCCAACCCTGACTTCGTCGCGGACGAGACCACCGCCCGAGCTGTGGTGGACCTGTGCAAGCGTCTCGACGGGGTTCCGCTGGCCATCGAGTTGGCCGCAGCTCGGACCCGATCGCTCTCGCCGACCGAGATCATCGAGCGGTTGGGCGATCGCTTCGCCCTGTTGGCCGGCTCGAGCCGGGTGTCCGATCGGCGCCACCGGTCGCTGAAGGACCTCGTCGATTGGTCGTATCAGCTTCTCGAGCCCAGCGCCCAGCAGCTGTTCCGACGACTTTCGACCTTCGCCGGCTCGTTCGGCCTCGAAGCTGTGGAGCAGGTCTGCGGGTACGGGCAGGTGCCGCGCGACTCGGTCGCGTCGCTGCTCGCCTCGCTCGTCGACAAGTCAATGGTCCAGGCTCTCGCCGGTCCTCGCACGACGTACCGCCTCCTCGAGACCCTTCGCGACTACGGCGTCGCGCTCGCCGAGGACGAGGGTCCCGAGCTCGCTCGCCGACACGGGGCGTGGATCGTGGAGATCTGCGAGCGCGGGGCGGCGGGACTACATGGCGCCGACGAAGGCGCATGGCTTGACGTGTTCGACGGCCTGTTCGACGACCTTCGCCTTGCCGTACGGAACGCGGTCAGCGCCGGTGATCTGGGAACCGCACTCAGCATCATCGTCACCGCTCGTGAGCACGCGTTCCGGCGGCTGCGATACGAGCTGATCGCCTGGGCCGAAGCCGCCTTGGCGTTCGATGGCGCGGCTACCCATCCGTTGGCGGCGGCGGCATGGGGCATCGTGGCCTACGGTCGTTTCGTACGGGGAGAGATCGACGCGGCGATCGACCTTGGCGAGCGATCTCTGGAGTTGGCCAGACGGTACGGCACCGACACGTTGGGTCTCGCCGAACGCGCCCTCGGCAACGCGTGGATCTTCCAGGGTGAGAACGACCGGGGCACGGCGGCCGTCGACCGGCTCGTCGCCGGAGCCGAAGCCTCGGGTGACGAGGCCCGGATAGCTCACGCCTGCTACATGCGCTCCCTGTCCGAGACCACTTCCGCCGGCACCAACGCCGGCACGGTGTACGCCGAGCGGGCGGTACGGGCCGCGGCACGGTGCCGCAACCCCACGGCCGAGGCTCAAGCGGCCTACGCGACGGGCATCTGGCTGGCGACGACCCAACCCGCACGAGCCAAGGAGGAACTCCAGCGCAGCGAAGCGCTCTCGAGCGACGTCGGCAACCTCTGGTTCGAGCTGTTCGCCCGTACCGAAACCCTGTGGCTGCGAGCGTTCGAGGGAGAACCACTCGAAGCCCTATCCGGTTTCGCCGACGTGATCTCCGCTTGGCATCGCGCCGGGGACTGGGCCAACCAGTGGCTGTCTCTCCGCCACGTCTTCGGGATCTGCTACCTGCTCGGCGCAGACGAACTGGCCGTGACCATCCATGGAGCGCTCGAGCGGGCTGGTGCCGTCGACGCCTTCCCGTTCGAGCCTGCCGCAGCCGTCAGTCTCACGAGGCAGGTTGACGAGCTCCGTGGTCGACTGGGCGAGGAAAGGTTCATCGCCGCGGGGCGGCAGGGCCGCAAGGCCACGACCCCCGTCGTCATCGAGCTCATCGTCGCTCAGCTCCGAGCTCTCACCCGGGCCGGTGTTCCCGCTTCACCGAACCGATCCGCCCCTCAACAGAAGAGCTAGCGGGCGGACCTCCCATACCCGGCACTGAACCCGGCTCGAGCGAGGCACCGAGGCTCCGGCAGCTGACCGAAGCGCTTCACGACGGGGGCATCGCATACGTTCACGACAAGGAGCTGGGCAATCCCCCAGACAATCGCGATTCCTTTCGCAACGGCGACGGTGGGGCCGGCAGATCCCGGACGCGGGCGATCCTTGCCAACGGTGCGGGCGCCGCCCTCGACGATCGGCGCTTGCAGCGGTGGACGATGAACAGCGTCGGTGGCGGTGACCACCATGAAGAGCCAGGCGCTGCCGAGCGCGAAGCCTCCGACCACGTCGGTGGTCCAGTGCACGCCCAGGTAGACGCGGGACAAAGCGATCAGCGCCACGACCAGGATGGCCGTTGACCAAGTCGCCACCCGCTGTTCCCAGCTGCTGACCAGAGGGGTGATCATCAAGGCCAGGGCGCCGTAAACGGCGGCTGACTGGGTGACGTGCCCCGAAGGGAAGGAAGACCCGGTGGCGGTGGCGACCAAGGGTCCGACATCGGGCCGCGGCCGCCCGACCAGCGCCTTGACGATGTCATAGAGGACCACCGAACCCAGAAGCACCGAGCCGAGGATGATCATGGGCCGCCATGTGCGAAGTCGGCGGTACGCGAGGACGCCGATGGTCGCGGCGACCGGCACGAGAAATACCGTGCTCCCGAGCTGGGTGACGATGCGCAGCGTCGTGGTGAGCCAGTGATCGCGGTGGTCGACGAGGTAACGGGTGATCGGCCGGTCGAAGCGAACCATCTCTTCTTTGGCCAGGACGTCTTGGACAACCACGCCGAACACCGTTCCGGCGGTGGCGAGTACCAGCAGCTGGATGGTCAGCGACAGGCGCAGCAGCAGGCTGGCCTTGCCGAGGGAGTGTTCGACTTGTCGGTAGGAGGCCCCCGCGGCGTAGCCGGCAACGACGAGCGACGGCGCAAAGATGCTGCAACAACTCCAGCAGGCACGAAGGTGCTCCTCGGCGACGACTCGAACGGTGCAGCCACGGGCGGGCGCGCACCAGCAGCCCCCGCCGCAGCGGCCATGCTTGGGCGGTGCGACTGTTGTTGGTCGAGGATGATCAGCGGATAGCGGAGCCCCTGATCGAGGGTTTGTCGGAGATGGGTTTCAGTGTCGATTGGGTCACGACAGGCGCTGAAGCGTTGCGCTTCCCCGAGCCGGAAGTGGTTCTGTTGGATCTCGGCCTACCCGATGTCGATGGCACGGGGGTCTGCCGGGAGCTGCGCAGCAGGGCGTCGCTGGTGTCGATCATCGTGATCACTGCACGCAGCGGTGAGGACGATCGGGTGACTGGCTTGGACTCGGGCGCTGATGACTACGTGGTCAAGCCGTTCGGGTTGCGCGAGTTGGAGGCACGGATCCGGGCGGTGAGCCGGCGGGTGCAGGTTGCTGGTGGATTGGTGGACGGCGGCGTGCAGGTCCTGGGTCGGCTGATCATCGATCGTCGGTCTCATCGCGTATCCGTCGATGGTGGCGAGGTGGCTCTGACACCAAAGGAGTTCGCGCTGTTGGCGTTGCTGGCCGAAGATCAGGGCGCGATCGTGAACCGCCAAGTGGTGTTCGACGAGGTCTGGGACTCGCATTGGTACGGGCCGACCAAGACCCTCGAGGTGCATGTCGCATCGTTGCGACGCCGATTGGGGCATCCCGAATGGATTGAGACGGTCCGCGGTGTGGGCCTGCGGTTGGGGCAGACAGATTGAGCCTCCGTCGCCGTCTGCTCGGTTCGTATCTACTCTTGGCGGTGGCGGTCTTGGTGGTCTTGGAGGTACCTCTCGGTGTCCTGGCCGCCCGGCGGGAGCGTGATGGCTTGCGGGCTCAGGCGAGTCAAGACGCAACGTCGCTCGCCGTGTTAGCAGGTGAAGAGCTCGAGCAGGCGAGTGGCGCGGACCTGACCCGATTGGCCCGGCGATATGAGCAGCAGACGCGAGCCGAGGTGCTGATCGTCGACCGCCGGGGCGCTCCGCTGATCTCTCTTACGCCTGCAGAACGCGAAGGAACGGCTGACCTCGTCACGGAGACGGCGTCGGCGCTGCACGGCCGAGCTTCGTCGACGAGCCGCACCGACGAGGGGAAGCCGGTGGAGACTGCTGCTGTGCCGGTGTCCGACCCAGGAGGTTCGACCGCGGGGGCGGTGGTCGTATCGGTGCCTGCTGGCGGGGCCGAGCATCGGATCCACCTCCTCGTGGTCGGTTTGGTCGCCCTCGCCACAGCGGTGATGGCAGCCGTGGTCGTGCTCGCGTGGCTTCTGTCGCGGTCGATCGCCCGGCCCTTGGTGACTCTGGAAGTTGCATCTCACCGCCTCGGCGAGGGCGACCTCGGGACCCGGGTCACCGAAACAGGACCGCCGGAGTTGCGCTCCCAGGCCCGTACGTTCAACCGCATGGCCGATCGCCTGGGCGAGTTGGTCGACAGTCAACGCCGGTTCGTCGCCGACGCGTCCCACCAACTCCGCTCGCCGCTCACAGCGCTGCGGCTCCGTCTCGAAAACGTCGACGTGAACAACCGAGCAAGCGCCCGTCGTAACCTCGAACAGGCCGGCGAGGAGGTCGCGCGGCTTTCACGGTTGGTCGATGGCCTCTTGGCGCTAGCTCGCAACGAGGGAAGCCGACCCACGCGACAGATCGTGGATGTCGACGTGATCGTCACTGGACGAGCTGTCATGTGGGGCGCATTTGCCGAGGAGCGCCACATCGAACTGGTCGCTGACACACCGCATCAGGCTCTGCGGGCAATGGCCGTGCCGGATCACCTCGAGCAGATCCTGGACAGCCTCTTGGCCAACGCGTTCGAGGCCTCACTGCCCGGCACCCAGGTGTTGCTGCAAGCAGGCCTGGTCGGCGAAAGGATCGAGGTTCGAGTAGCTGATCAGGGCCCGGGCATGAGTGAGACCCAGCGTGAGGCAGCGTTCGGACGGTTCTGGCAAGGCGCTCACGGGACGACGGGGACGAGCGGGCTCGGCTTGGCCATCGCCCGCCAGCTGGCCCGAGCAAGCGGAGGCGAGCTCACGCTCCGCGCCCGTGCCGGGGGAGGTCTTGAAGCTCGTCTCGACCTCGACGGTCATCACGAGGGAAACAGCAGGACGGCGACGCTCGAACACATCAATGCGGCGGAGTGAAACCGCCTTGCGGCCTGGCGCCATGTTCGTTAACCGTGCGCTAACCCGGCCGTTCCTACGTTGCGCTCGTGGCCAGTCCCAGCCCGCCGACCCGAACGCGATCACGACCAGCAAGCCGCTCAAGGCCGACCGGCACAGCCAACCTGGCGACCCCGGCGGTGCCGGCGTGCGTGCTCCTGCCGCTGCGGGCGTTCCTCGGTTGCACCTTCATCTACGCTGGCCTGCAGAAATTGGCCGACCCAAACTTCTTTCGGAGAGCCGCTGCCGATTCGATCCAATCCCAGCTCGAGGCTGCAGCCCACTCCAGCCCGATTGGCAGCCTGCTCGGGCCTGTTCAGCACGTCGCTGTGGTGGTCGGGTTGGTCGTCGCTCTGGGTGAGTTGGTCGTGGGGATCGCCACATTGCTCGGCCTCTGGAGCCGCCTCGCCGCCGCGGTCGGGCTGTTGCTGGCGTTCGGGTTCCTCCTCGCCGTGAGCTGGCACAGTCGGCCGTACTACCTGGGCCCGGACATCGTGTTCTGCTTCGCTTGGACACCTCTTGTCCTCGGGAAGCCGGGGCCGTGGTCAGTCGACCGGTGGTTGGGTACCAGGGCACGCACGGAGGAACGGCTCTTCGACACAAACCTTGTCGGTGTCGCTTTCGGAACCGTTCAGCAGATCTGTGGCCACTACGACCTGGGGCGATGCCACGCCCGGGGCGGAGCGGTCTGCGAGCCAGCGCCGTGCCCTGTGCTCGGGCCGCGTGGCGCTCGGCCCCGGCGACTTGACATGGACTTAGAGCGCCGCGAGCTCCTCGCTCGCGCCCGCCTCGCAGGGCTCGTCGCTCTGCCCATCATGGTCACCGGTGGCCTCGCGGCGGTGATCGGGCGCGCTCTCAACCACGGCAGCAGTGGTACGCCAACACCAACCCTCGGTGGTCCTGCAGCTTCATCCCACTCGAGCACTGCCCGCCGTCCCGCCACCAGCCAGGTCGGGTCGTCGGCGAGCACCCGAGCAGGCCAGACCCCACCCCCCTCCTCGCCGGCGACGAGCCCGCCGTCATCCACGGGTCGTGGGATCGCCATCGGGTCGGCCTCGGCGATTCCCGTCGGGGGAGCGGCGACCTTCACGGATCCGACGAGCGGCGGAGCGGCCTTTGTGGTGCAACCTCGGGCCGGGCAGTTCAAGGCATTCAGCGCAATCTGCACCCATCAGGGTTGCACCGTCGGGTACTCGAGAAGCGGCAACCAATTCTCCTGTCCCTGTCACGGCGCCACGTTCGACGCTGCGACGGGGTCGGTCCTTCGAGGGCCTGCCCAAGATCCTTTGCCCGCCATCAACGTGTCGGTACGTTCCGGGCAGGTATATGTCACAGGTTGAGCTGCAGACTGACTCGCCAAAACAGATGCCGAAACAGCGCAGGGCTCCGAGAGGGAGAGGATCCGCCCCTTACGGGTTACGGGCCAAGGCTCGCGCGTCGGCAGGCGTTGAGTACCTCCACCTCCACGACCGCCACGCCAGCCCCAAGCTGTCCTTCGCTACCGACACGCGACCGGACAACGCAACGTCGCAACAGCCGACGCCATCAACGAACTCATGGAGCCCTGACCGAGCCTCGACGTGCCGAGCTCAGTTGCCTTGCCCATTTAGGATCTCCGAGATACCCGATCCGACAGCCAGCGGGACGCCGCAAGGCGGAGGATGAGTGGTCGAGTCGCCGAGCGCCTCGTCATCCCTCAGGAGGTGAAAAGAACTCCAGCGCGATGTTGTCAGGGTCCCGGAACGACAGGCCCGAGCCATAGCCCGCCTCGACGATGCCGCCGTGGACGACGCCGATGTCGTTCAGACGCGCCTCCCACTGCTCCAGCTCGCCGCGGTTGGCGCATGCGAAGGCAAGGTGATCGAGTCCCACTCGACGCTCGTCGAAGGTCTCGGATCGCCCGTCCGGGAATTGGTGGAGCCCCACCAACGTCGATCCGATCGACCACACGACGTGCCGGAATGGCCCCGTGTCCTCGTCCAGGACGGGCTTCGCGCCGAGCAGCTGCTCGTACCACGGCACGCTGCGCGACAGGTCGCTCACGGTCAACGCCACATGGGTGATGGTGGGAAATTCAGGCATCGGCGGATCCTCCAGTGCTTGTGGGCGGCGCCACTCTAGGAGTGAGCCGTTGCCAGCGACTCGTGTCGGAAATACATGGGGCTTTGTGGTTGGAGCGGGTGACGAGGATCGAACTCGACCTGACCCGATCGGCCAGGCCCGGCGTGCGGGCCACCAGGCCGCGGGCCCGGTCGAGTAACCGGACGGCCTGCTCCTCGCCGGCGGCGACGACGTAGCCGTGCTCCAGCGGGTCCGCCTGCGTCAGCGCCCAGACCAGGCGCATGCCTGCGATGTCGGTGGACTTGCTCCCGCCCTTCGAACGACTGGCCCAGTGCAGCCGGTGCGCGTCCGAATCAGGTTCGAGCACGGCCCGGGCGTCGGCGATGTCGTCGAGCGTGATGGTGCATTCGCCGGTCAGCTCGGCCCGCTCGGCGATGCCGGCCAGGACGTGCGTGTCCAGGTGCTCCAGGCTCCGGGTGCGGCCATTGCCCAGCGGCACCCGTGCGGTGCGGGCCGACTCAGCGGGACGGCGGGAGGCGGTCGAGGGGGTACGTCGAGCCTCGAGAGCCGTTATCTGTCCCACAGGACGCCGAAGTTGGAGCGTCCGGTCCTGTGGCCGCTCGTAAGCGTCTCGAGGTGCTGGAGACCTTGCTCGAGATCGAGCGCCGTGTGGACGTCGAGGTTCATTCCCAGTTCCACGATGGAGGAGGCCACCTCGGGCGAGATTCCGACGATGACCGTTGTCGCACCGCGAAGTCGCGCCATCTGCGCCAGGTTACGGAGCGCTAGGGAGCCGAACGAGTCGACTACGTCGAGCGCCGCGACATCGATGATGACGCCGGTGGAGCGGTACTCACCGATCTGGGCGATCACGTTCTTCTGGAACCGCACGAGCTCGGTGTCATCGAGCGCCGTGTGGATGGAAGCGATCAGGAAGTCGCCCTGACGGAGGATCGAGACGAGCATCAGGGTTCGGCTCGGAGGGAGTTCATCAGGTTGGTTCCGATTGGCTGACTCGGAAACCGAGCTGCCGCTCTGCTTCCTCGATTCCGCCTTGGAGGTCGCCGATGGTGTCCATCTTGCCGAGGTCGACACCGATCGTCACGAGCGTCTGGGCGATCTCCGCTGATAGTCCGGTGATTATCACGCTCGCGCCCATCAGCCGCGAGGCGTCCACGGTCTTCACCAGGTGGTTCGCAACCGAGGTGTCGATGTCCGGGACGCCTGTGATGTCGATGACGACCACCCGTGCCCGATGGGTTCGGATGCCCCGCAACAGCTGGTCGGTCAGTTGGGTGGCGCGCTGGTTGTCGAGGACACCGATGATTGGGAGGATCAGCAGCCGCTCGCGGACCTGGAGCACGGGCGTGGACAGCTCGCGGATCGCATCCTGCTGCTGGCGGATGATCCGCTCACGTTCGTCGACGAAGCTCACCGCGACAGTGTTTGCTATTCGGTTGGCCGCGGGTTCGTACGCGTCGAGCATACGGTTCAGGAGGGGGAAGTCGTCGTGGTACTTGAGGAACAGTGACCGGGCGAGCACGTCACGGAGGAGGAGCACGATGCCCACGACCTCATGGGTTTCGACTCCCCTCGGGATGATTCTCTCCGAGAGGTCTCGGGCATACCGCTGGAGCTCGTCGACGTTGCCTGTCTCGAGGACTTCGACGTAGTTGTCGTAGACCGTCGTCGTCTCCGAATCGACTTCCTGAGGAGTCATTGCCTGAAGGAGGTGGGTCGCGTCGATCCGGCGAGCCCACTCCTGTCGCAGCTCGCTCCGGTGCTCCCGGAGGTGGGCGACGAGCTGCGGCAGCAGTTCACCATCGGGAGCGGAGTGCTGGTCGGTTGTGCGCGTGTCTGGCACTGTGGTCACGTTTCCTCTCGCTGGTTGGGACGTCGAGGTTGCAGGGGGGTCGCAAAGCCATCTAACCCATGTGCCACTTTGTCATGGTGACGATCGTTCCCCGCCCGACTTCGGAAGAGATCTCGAACTCATCCATCAACCTGCGGCAGCCTGGCAGGCCGATCCCGCGGCCGCCGTAGGTCGAGTGACCCTCAGTCAGGGCCAGTTGGATGTCTGCGATCCCTGGCCCGGCATCCTGCGCGACGACCATCACGCCGTCTGCACCATCGTTCTCCAGCCGGGTCACCATGACCTCCCCGCGGCGGGCGAAGCGGACGATGTTGCGGGCGATCTCGGAGATGGCGGTCGCCACCGCGGTGGCTTCGGAGGCGGAGAATCCGGCGGCGACGGTCAGCTCACGACCTCGCTGTCGCGCGAGCACCACGTCCCGATCCGTCACGATGAGGCACCGAACCTCGTCAGGATCGGCCTTCGAGCGCCAGTCGAACAGCGGTGCGCTCATCGACGCGCAATAGTCGCAGTCCAGGAGGTGGTATCCGGCGTCCAGAGCTGCTTGTCTCCGACGGTCACCGATCGAGAGTGACAGCAACACGGGACGGCACTGCGACGTGGGTGGTGGTCCGTTGACCTCGAGCAGGTACTCGACGCGCAGCTTTGCGCGTGAACGGCCGAGCTGTGCGGCGACGGCGGCGGGCGTGGAGGTGAGGTCGCCGGCGAGGGAACCAGTGCCTCGCCCCTCGACAACGTGCGCGACCAGGACGTCTCGCTCGTGTGGCGCAAGACGTTCGAGTGCGGCATGGAGAGCTTCGGCCTCCTCCTTCCTCAAGGCTTCCTCGTCAGGGACGTCGGTGCGTTGTGTGTCGACCAGGCGATGCTGGTGGCGCCGTTCGACGTCGGCGCGCCGCCATCGGGCTACGACGAGGTTCCGCGCCGTCACGATCGCATAGGGACCAAGGGCTCGACCGGCGAGACGTCCCCTCGCCGCGAGAAGGCGCGTAACCGTCTCCTGCACAATCTCGTCGACCGCATCGCGATCGCCGACACGCGCGGCGACGACCCGGCGGATCAGCGCCATGAGCTCGACGAGCTCGGAGCCGAACGCGTCGGCCGCATCGTCCCGCTCGATCATGCCGATCGCCTCACCTCCGAGCGCGGATGCTAACCAAGGTAGAAGAACCGCCGGCACAAAGAACGCTCGAGAGATATTGAGCACGAGCGTCATGCCGCGCGGCCGAAGGTGTCTCTAGGGCTGAGCGTCCACACCGCCGATGCAACGTCGCAATCCGGCGGGTGGCCAGCGCTCACAACACCAAACACCAAAGGGGAACGACAATGAAGGTCTCGATGAAACGCGCCCTCGCGGGCATCGCCATGGCAGGAGCACTCGCGGTGCCCGCCGCTAGCGCATCAGCGGCACCGGTCGTCACGGGGGGCCTCGTCAACGTGACGATCGTTGACGTGCTCAGCGGCAATCAGGTCACCACCCAGGTGCCGATCACCGTTGCCGCCAATATCTGCGACGTGACCGTCGCCGTGCTCGCTCAGGATCTTTCAGACGGTCCTGTTGACTGCAGCAATGCGCAGCAGATCATCACGGTGTCACAGCAGCGGCGGCGCTAGCAGGTAGGCGGCCGCCCTCATGGCGGCGGTCGGGAGGGCGGTTCCCCACTCAGGGCCGCCGCCACCTTCGTGGTTAGCCGGGTCCAGAGTCCGAGCTAGCGACGGCGAAGACACTCGACGTGCACCCGCCGCGCGTCGAGTGTCTTCGCGCGACTGGGGCGTCGTCCGAGGAAGCTCATCGAACACGGCGTCCGGGCTCTTCCAGTGGCATGCGGGGTGCCCTCGGCGTGGTCGGCGCCGCTGGTGGTCAAGTTGATGTCGGGTTCCCACGCCAGGGAAAGTATCTCGTCGATCGCCGCTGCGTCGTCGTTGCCGGCGTTGGTGGCCAGGGGGCCGAGTCGTCGGGCGCGAGGTTTGACGCGGCTCGCCGCCCCGTTGAAGGCGGCTACCCACTGGGTCGTCGGCGCGAGCCTTCCAGGCTGCGGTCCAGGCTGTGTTGGCCGTGGTGGTGAGGACCGGCAGAGCGGTGCGCGGTAGCCAGTGGAGGCTGTCGACGGCCGCGATGAGACCCCAAGCGAGGACACCAGCACGACGGCGGGCAGGACCGGCGGGTCACCACTGGTCAGGACACGATGACCATGAGCAATGATCGCGATCAGCAGTCCGACACGCATCAGCGTCATCAGGAAGTGACGGCGATTCACCATCACGGGCGCTTCGGTCAGGTTTCATGCGCACTCATCCGCCAGTCCGCTCTGGATTGGGCGTGGTGGTCCTGGCAGGTGCTTGCGGAGGGGCCGGTTCAGTTTGGACAGCGTGCAGGTAGTGCCGGACGGCGAGGACGGCGAAGAGCCAGACGCCGCCGAGTGTCCACCCGGCGGCAACGTCGCTCAGCCAATGGACACCGAGGTAGATCCGGGTGAGCCCAACCACTCCCGTGATGATCACCGCGGTGGTCCACGCTGCGACCTTGCGCGGCCATGTGTTGAGGGCCACCGCGGCGAGGAAGGCGAAAGCGCCCCATGCCGCTGCAGCTTGGGTGGCGTGGCCGGATGGGAAGGCGTAGCCACCGGCGTGTACGAGACCGAAGCGGGTTGCAGGTCTCGATCGGTGGGTGAGCCGCTTGATGACGTTGAACGACAGGGTTGCCCCGCCGTAGGTGGCAGCGAGCAGCCAGGCGGCAAGCCAGTTGCCCTTTCGCCAGCGCCAGGCTGCGGCGGCAGCGACTGAGAGCGGCAGAAGGATCAAGCTGCTCCCGAGCACTGTGAGGGCTCGCATGAAGGTGGTCAGCCAGTCGGTTCGGTGGGCCACCATGAACCGCAGCGTGGCGTGGTCTGGCCCGATCAGTTGTCGGTCGAACAACAGGTCTGTGACCACAGCCCCGAACGCCCACCCGGCGAGAACCAGCGCGGCGAGCGTGACGGTCAGGGTGAGACCGATAGCACTCCGTCGGTCGAAGCGCCGGACCAGGAAGTCGAGTTGACGACGGTAACGATCACGGATCCAAGAGACCCTCGGTCGGTTGGCTTGGCGGTCCAGGAACCGGTGGATGCGGTCGCGGTCGCGGGCGATACGTCGGGCAGTTCCGACGATGAGCGTCACTGCGAGAACGATGACCAGCAGCAGCAGGCTGGCCTCCTTGGCATAGTGCTCGACCTGGTGATAGCTGGTCCCGGCGGCGTAGCCGAGCAGCACGAACCCGGTGGCCCAGGTGACCCCGCCGACGATGTTGTAGGCGGCGAAGGTTCCGTAGGGCATCCCTGACATGCCGGCCAGGCCAGGGATCAGGACGCGTAGCGCAGCGGTGAAACGCCCCAAGAACACCGCTTTGCCGCCGCGCTCCTTCAGGTAGTTCTCTGCGCGGTCGAGATGTTCGTGCTTGACGACGCGGCCGACGGTGCCCTGCAGCAGCCGTCGCCCCCAGCGCTTCCCGATCTCGAAACCGATGGTGTCGCCGATCACCGCTCCGAGGACGGCGGCGGCGACCGCCGCAGCAAGGCTGACCCGATGCTGGTAGGCCAAGACGCCGCCCAAGAGCACGGCGATCTCTCCTGGGAAGAGGAACCCGACGAAGGCCGACGACTCCAGCGCCGGCAAACCGAAGATGACCAACAGGGCCGTCCAGCCATGGAGGTGCAGGATCGAGTCAGCGATGTGGCTCACGCCAACCGCCTGCCACCTGCCTCACGGCGACCAGTGATCAGTGACACTCCCGGCAGTTGCCCGATACGGTCGAGGATCAACTCAAACAGTCTGGTCGCCGGGCGAGCGCCAATGGCCGCGATGAGGCCGCCGACCACCAGGCCAGCGGCCACGTCACCCGGGTAGTGGGCGCCCACGTACACCCGGGTCGCGGCCAGGAGCAGCGCAAACACGACGGCCACCTTGCCGATGGTCCGATCGATCAGCCATAGCCCCACCGCAACTGCGCCCACTGCGGTGGCGTGATCGCTGGGAAAGGAGAAGTCGGCCGTCTTCGAGATCAATACGTGGACGTGCGGGATCGCCCTGTACGGGCGGGCCCGATCGACAGCACGACCGATCAACTGGGCAGCCACGAGAGCGACCAGTGTGCTGGCGGCAGCCCAACCGATCCCCGCTTCTCGGCGAAGATCAGCGTGGTCCCGTGCCCGCCACCATGCCACCGCGAGCAGCACAGCGAACAGAACGATGCCGTACTTGGCGTAAGCGGTCGCGGGGCTGTGGAGCCAGCCGGTGTGCGCTGCGAACCGGTTGATCTCGCGGTACAGCCACGTATCCATCGTCACCGCTCCCGGTCAGCTGGTTCACGGATCGGCCCCAGTAGTCGGTTGATGAGCGACGGGTTGCCTGGCCAAGCCTCCAAGATCACTGCCCGCGGTACTTGTCGACCGGCGTAACGCAGTGCAAGAGCGATGACGACGATGTCGTCGAGTGGCCCGATGACCGGCAGGAACTCCGGGATCAGATCGATCGGAGAGATTGCCCAGACGGCTGCGAAACCGACCGCCAGTTTCGCCCGTCGAGGGACTCGCGGATCCTTGCGGAGCCGCCGGAGCATCTTCACACAGCTCGGTAGGAACGCCGCCAAGTCCTTGGCCACGCCCTCCGGTAGCCGCGCAGCAAGCACGATCAACGCCAGCCAGGACACTGCCAAGATGGAGATCGCGATGAGAAGTAGCCGAATCACGGCCATTACTGTAACAGTGGTTACTTATGGCTCGTAGCAATAAGGGCTGGCTTGTAGTGGTCGCGCGGCTACCGGTGCAACCGTCGCGACATCGGGTCGCCGTGTGGCGGGAGCTGCGTCGCGCCGGAGCGATGCCCCTCGGCGGTGGAACGTGGACCCTGCCATCGGGCCCGTCAACGAATGACACTGTGGCCCAAGTGCGTGAGCTCGTCGCCCGGGGCAACGGGGAACTCTTCGTGCTTGACGCCGAACCCTTGGATGACGAGACCAGCCGTGGACTCGAGCAGGCCTACACAGCGGGCGTCGAAGACGAGTGGTTGGAGTTCCTCCATGACTGCGACAAGTACTCGGCTGAGCTCGCACGCGAAATCGCCATCAAGAAGTTCACCCTCGCCGAACTCGAGGAAGAGGAACAAAGCCTCGAACGGCTGCGACGGTGGCACCGCGCCCTGGGAATCCGAGATCGCTTCGGAGCCGGCTCCGCTCCACGCGCCGCCCGCCGCCTCAAGGGCTGTGCAACAGAACTAGACGGATACGCCGAGCTCGTCTACCGAGCACTGGGACAGTAGGTCTCCAACGACACTGTGACGGCTTCGGGCTGCACACACCGATGGAGATGCATCGACCACACGCCACTGCGATCAGTGGAGTGGAAGCGGTCCCACATTCGACCGCCGAACCTCGAGACTCGCTCAGGATGCACTGCGGTCCGTGC